>JAQBVM010000335.1 GCA_027623095.1 Verrucomicrobiota bacterium | reverse complement strand
TAGTTTTAACTCGCTCCCTGGCCCAAAAATGGCCCCAATTCACCCACTCGAGTACACGAAGAGCCATAAGTATTAACGGCAGTCCGATCACACCCAGCATCCAATTATCGAATCCCCCCGGAAAGTGGCAATACTTCGGCACGACTTGGAACTCAGGCGCGTCTTCCAGTGCAACGATTGAACTGAGGATCGAGACAATCGAACAAGGCGGGAACGACCCCGCTCTCGACGATTTAAGTTTTGAGGTAGCCAGCCAGCACATAATAGGTTTTTCAAGCAAGGTTGCGGCTGCGCCCGCGGGCTTGATCGGTTGGTGGCCGGGTGACGGGAACACGAGTGACTTGTCTGGAGATGATGATGGAGTGCCGACGAACATTGGATTCTCCTCTGGTCACGTCGGCCCGGCATTTCAATTCCTGGGCACGAACAGTTTTGTAAGGGTTCCAAATCAGCCTGCTTTCAATGCGATCACAAACATAACGCTTGGATGTTGGTTTTGGAACGATCCGATTAGACCGTTCCGACGATTGCTTACCTTAACGCCCGATTGGGTGCGTCTTGATCTCGACGAAAGTGCGCAGCCGTCATTTTCGGTCGCCAGTGCCGCTGGTGGGGATGTTTTTTCGGTTCAAGGGGGCAATCCGGTAACTCCGAACTCGTGGCATCACATCGCAGGCACCTTTGATGGGAAAACCGCCGCCCTTTACGTTGATGGCGTGCTGGTCGCGACCCAAACCGGATTGCATGGCACCGATAGTTCAGGGGCAGCACCGGAATTCTACATCAATTTTTTGCAGACTGGTGAGGTTGGTGGGTTGATTGACGAGGCGGCGATTTACGGCCGTGCGTTGAGTGCCGATGAAATTTGGGCGCAATTTGCTGCCGGAAGCGCGGGAATGGCCAAGGCACCGGTTTTTTCGGCAATCGCACCTTCTTTTCCGGGCAACGTGCGTCTTTCAATAAAGGGGCAAGCTGGCAAGGCCGTTACCATCCAAAGCTCAACGGATCTTTTGGACTGGGTGACGTTGACCACGGACCCAAATTTGAAGGGAACGGTCAATTTCATCGATTCTTCGGCGGGCACGGTTGGGCATCGATTTTACCGCGCAGTTTCGCCGTAAATTGTTGGGGCATCTGATGGATGAATTCGGGCGAGTATTGTCGTCAGGCGCACCATGCCAAACCGATGAATGTGAGAACGGTTCCGTAACCCGCGGAATAGGGTCGGAAATCGAGTCGATCCCGGAAGATCTCGATCGTGCGAGAATCCAGGTTCAAAGCCCAACAATGAGCACTCCTGAGCGAAAAACGAATATTCACATCAAGCACGACGACATCGTCCGAATTATCGAGGACAAGTACGATCGGTACATTCGAGAGATCATTGACAACATCCGTGCAATGCCTAGTAAAAGCAAATCTTGCGAGTTTGAAGATGATGATGATGCCTGGGCGATCGACGATAATGCATGGGAAGACTGGCGAAGCGAACAACGTTCTAAATCCAGCGATACTCCCGAAAGTGCTGCGAATATTGCCCGTGATGAGTGCGCGAAAAACATCAGGAAACTTCCCGACGATGAACTCGCATTACTTTGGACGATGACACATGAGTATGATAACGTGACGCGGTTGGAGGGTTACTGGACGTATGGAGAGCCGATGCGAAGCTCGGTCACCCAGGAACTATATAGACGAATTCAAGAAATCGCTGCCGAACCTCCTATTTCGTTGCATTCATTTATTTTGACTCTTGTTTACTCCTGGAACGAGGATCGACTAAAGGAGCAGGCTGAGTGCGATGAAACGGACGAAGAACCTGTGGAGGAGAGTGTGAATCGGATGGATGATCGGGATAACAACTGGTTCGATGACCGTCATCGGATGCCGTCAGCAGCAGCGGTGACTCGGACTATCTGGGATGCTGACGAGACCGGTGGATGGTGGTGTCTTGGTGAAGATGACAACCCGAGCACGATAGCGGATGTTCTCGAATTCGTAGGCAAAGACTGTTTTGGAGGCTGGCAATGGCAGGAAATGGAGAATTACATTAATCGTCTTACCCCGTACGAACGTCGGATGATGAACCTCTCTGAGTTCATTGAAATCTTCTACGGCGTGTTGCTTGGTGATGGTCCTCCCGCAAATTGAACTGACGTTTCCCTCATCCATGTCTCAGGGTTGGCCGAGTCCATGTATAGCGACAATTATAGGTCCCAGCCCGTTGCGGAGGAATATTTGTCGTTGACCAAGGTCGCGCATTCCTTGCCCACCCTCCGGTTCCTTCAGATTCTCTCAGATGTTCCACCCAGCGTCCTACAAAAGACTGACTCCACATCAACCCCATCTCCGTTCTTTCGATTCACGAGCGAGATACCCTTTCACAACTCCAGACTTCCCGCAAAGAAGACAATTTCTATCCGTTTTTTGGAATACCTGCATATTCCATTGAGGGAGTCCGCACCTGGCTTCGATACATACCGAACACTCTGCCGGATTTCCCGAATGAACGTTCGGTTTGTTTGGAATCCGCAACTCCCCACTGGTTGCCACCGAAACGTCCAAAATCCGATCCCCCCAAGGACTAGGGAATCGGCGACCGCACCGTCTGTCCAAGCCATTCTCGAACAACCAACGGACCTACCAAACCACCACCCACCAATGGCACCGAACTCTCGACCTCAGGATCACCCCAGGTTTCTCCATGCCAGGGTCAGGTGAATGGCCTTCCGACGGGTGATGATGTGCGGTGGATGGTTCAGTGGTTTGTTCATGGTTGGGGTGGTGCTCATTTTTTCTTCATGGAAACAGGATTGATTTTGTCCCTGGAACCCTCACCCCGTCCCTCTCCCGCTGCCCAGCGGGAGAGGGGGAGAGCAAGCCTGTCTCGACGGTGGATGAGACGGTTCGCAGTCAGGACGGCCAGATGTTTCCCCCTCTCCCTTTCGGAAAGGGAGAGGGACGGGGTGAGGGTTTGGTCCAATCCACCAACCACGATGAAAAGATGCGACCGTTGAGGTGGTTCCCATCATATTGTCAGGGTTCGAGGTTCATGCGGCGGAGCAGGTCGGCAAAGCGCGGGTCCGAGCGCAGCGGGTCGTAGGCGGGATGTAGTTTGAGGTAGGCAAACGGGCCCACACTGAGAATCGATCGGTCCTGGTAGGCTTTTTCGAGCCACTCGAATGCCTGGTCCTTTTCTCCGAGGGCCGCATAGATCGCAGCCACGGACCCGGGTGGGACATAGCGATTGTTCTCATTCGCAAGGGCGCTCAAGTCGGCGAGCACCTTGCGCGCATCCCCATCTCTCTTCGCCACGGCGTAGGCATATCCGAGAACGGACAGGGCGTCCGTGCTGTTTGGGAATGCGGTCACCATCTTTTTAATCTCGTCAATGCCTTGCTGATAGCTTGATTGCTGAAGATAGGACAGGCAGAGAACCACGTGTCCGGGAATAAAATTGGGATCGAACTCAAGGGACTTTCGCGCTTGTCGGATCGCCTCTCCATGCTGCCGTGTGAAATAGAAATCGTACCCTAACAGCATATTCGCTCGAACCGATACCGGATCAATCTCCAAGGCACGTCTTAGTTCAGCGTTGCTTCCAATCCGCCCCATGTGCCACAAGAGATCACCGTATGAGAATCGGGCGCTCGCATCGTTTGGATTGAGCTCAATGGCCCGCTGCAACTCTTGCTCGGCTCCTGACCAGTCCCAGTCTTGGACTGCTTTGATCCATCCAAGCACGGCAAGGGCTTCAGAAACTGTATCATCCAGCTCAAGCGCCTTCAGCGCCGCTTCCCGGGCTCTCGAAAAACCCTCGCGTGGATGGACGAGAACAAAATTTGCGAGATCGGTTTGGCAGGCGGCCAGGCCGGAATATGCCAGCGCGTACGCGGGATCTTTCGTGATGGCTTGCTGGAAATAATCAACTCCCTTTCTGAATCCTTCCTCGGTGGACTTGTTCGACCAGTAGCGTCCCTGCAGATAAAGCTGATAGGCCTCCGGACTCGCGGTGTGGCTTTTCACCACCCGCGTCTCTTCTTCGCCGGTCAGATGCAGGCGCAGCGCCATCGTCATTTCCCGGGCGAGTTCGCCCGGCAAGGTGGGGATGTCCGCGGCCTTGCTGGTGTATTGCTCGCTCCACAGTTGAGTATCGCTCCGGGTGTCGATCATCTCGGCAAGGACGGTCATCGAATCGCCCTGCTGGGTGATGCGACCCTTGAATATGGCCCGCACTCCCAGTTCGCGCCCAATGGTCTGCACATCGGTATCCTTACCCTTGTAGCGAAAGGCTGAGTCCCGCGACTTCACCTGCAGATTCGGGGATTGGGACAGACTGTTGATCAGGGTCTCGGTAATTCCGTCGCTTAGGTATTCCCGACTGGGATCACCGCCCACGTTGACGAAGGGCAGCACCGCGACGGAATCAATCGCTTCCCATAGTTTGACGGTTTGATCCTGACCACAGGAGGCGAGCATGCGGCCGTCCGGGCTGAACGCGACGTCGTACACGGGCGCCGTGTGTCCGATGAACGTCCGCAGGGCTTCACCGGTCTCCGCATCCCAAAGGCGCACCGTGTTGTCCGTTCCGCAGGAGGCCAGCCGTCGTCCGTCCGGGCTGAACGCCACCCCCAGAACGATTCCGCCATGCGCCTGCGGAATGTGCCTTAGCTTCTCGCCGGTCTCGACGTTCAGGATGAAGATCCCCTCGAAGCCATCGCCTGTCGCCAGCTTTTGCCCATCTGGGCTGAAGCCAATGTGTGAGAATTCTCGCACGGCCGTACGAGGGAGGAGTTCAAAACCTACTTGTCCTTCCGTGAGTCGGGTGGCGTCCCAGCGCAGCGTCTCGCCCTGAGCTCCGACGGACACGAGGTAACGCCCTTTCGGACTGAATCTCAGCGTAGTGAGGTTCGAGTGATGCCCACCCTGCCCACCCAAGACGTTTTGCTTGATTCCAGTCTTTCGGTTCCAGATCACGATTTCCCGGTCGAAGGTTCCCCCCGCCACCCATTCCCCGTCCACGGAGATGTCGGCACAAAAGATGACGAACTCCTTTTCCGTCGAGGTAAGGATCCTCTTCGGTGAGTTTGGGTCCCGAACTTCCACCGACATACCCTCCTTGTCCGAGACACCAGGCGTTGGCGAGATCATCTGGTGCCCATCCCGACTGAAGGTGACGTCGAAGTGGGCCGGGAAGCTATCAACCTGGAGGGGTTCGACAGTGTCAGTGTCCCACACCAAACCCCGTAGCCCCTGATCCACCGAAACCAGGCGCCCCGGTGTCTTGGGATTAAACGCCAGCGTATTCACGCGATTCGTATGCCCGGTCAAAGTGAAGAGTTCCCGCCGCTCGGGGAGAGGCGATGTCTCACAAACCTGCACGGTGCCGTCCAGACTCCCGGAGATCAGTCGGCCACCAAGAGTTACGGCGATGGCTGCGACGCTATTGGTGTGCCCTGCCAGCGAGAGGATTTCCCGTTGCTTGACCGGACCCGGATCCCAGATCTTGATCACCCGGTCCTCTCCGGCCGAGATCAGGCGGGTTCCGTCTGGCGTGAAAGCCAGCGTGTTGATCCAGGCGGCGTGTCCCTCAAGCGTCGCCGCAAGGTTCCAATTCGACACCTCCCAGAGCTTGAGGGTGGTTCCGCCGGCGCCGGCCAGCCAGTGGCCGTCCGGACTGAACGCCAGGCCCTGGACCGGACTGGGGTAACTCAGCTTCTTAACCACGCTCCCGGAAGACGACTCCCAGATGCAGATTTCTCTTTCGCCGGTTCCAGCGGCAAGCCATTGGCCGTCAGGACTGTACACGAGTGCGCTGCACAAACGCTTGAGCGGGATCTGCAGTCTCGGGTCCAGGCTTGAGACTTTGAAGATGCTGATTGCTTCATCATCCTTCTTTGCCACCGCGATCTCCTCGCCGGTCGGATGAAAAGCAATGGCATCGATCCCATTAGTACCGACCCCAAACGAGCGAACGAGTGTGCGATCTTCCACGTTCCATAGCGTCGCCATTCCATTCGTTGACACCGCAGCCAGCAATCGGCCATCGGCACTGAAGGCGCACCAAGGCTGACCCTCGTACAAGGGAGGCGGCACCGCTCCCAGCACTTGAATCTCCTTCAAGGTGCCTGCGGTGCTCAGCTTGGCTACCTGCAACTTCTGGTTCGAAATGAAGGCCACGTCCTGACCATTCGTGCTCACGGTCATCCAGTAGATGGGATCGGGAAACGTGGTGACGGGTTGTCCGGCCGCGAGAGCCCGATGCCGGACATGGTTCCACTCCCATCTTCGCAGATCCTCGGGACAATCATTCAGCAGTTTGAGTGCGCTGGCCGGTCGGTTGGCGGACATTGCTTCATACGCCAGTGCCACGTTCTGGAAGTAGAGGTTTACCTTCAAGGCCGTCGCACGGTCCTCCGCCTCCCGTTCACCGGCTTCGGCGCGTTGACCCGCCTCGATGGCCTTCTGTTGGCTGGCTTGCGCCTGGGACCGTTGTTCCTTCTCCCCGTCCAATGCCTTGACCGCGATCTCCCTCTGCCTGGTTTGCTCCCTTTCGGCACGAGTGGCCCGAACGGCCTGAAAGGTGGCGAAGGCGGTAGCCAGCACCAGCAATCCGGCGATGGTCGCCGCCACGCGCATGTATTTGCGGTTCCGGCGGTAGAACTTGCTGAAATGGTAGCTGAAGGTGGGAGCGGCCGCGGAGACCGGTTCGTTGTCCAAGTGGCGGCGGATGTCCGCGACGAGTCCATTCACCGTTTCGTAGCGACGCGTGCGGTCCTTTTCCAGCGCCTTCATCACGATCCAGTCCAGATCTCCCTGGAACTGCTTGCGCAGGGCCACTCCCTCCGCGCTTCGCTTGTCGGCGGTGACGGTGAGCTCCTCGTGTTGCATCGTGCTCAACCGCGTGCTCGGCTTCGGCGGCTCCTTTTCAGCGATCACCTTCTGCATTTCCCCGTAACCCATGCTCAATAGTTCCTTGGAAGGAAACGGAGTGCTGCCGGTCAGCAATTCGTAAAGCAGAACACCGAGCGAATACACGTCCGTCCGAGTGTCCACGTCCAGTCCGCTCATCTCCGCTTGTTCAGGACTCATGTAAGCCGGGGTCCCGATCATTTGCGCGTAGTTCGTAAACAGCGTCTTCTCCGTCAATTTCTGGTTGGTCGCCTTGGCAATGCCGAAGTCGATTACTTTGGGCACGGCATGGCCATCGTGCAACGTGACCATCACGTTGCTGGGTTTGATGTCGCGATGGATGATGCCCTTCTGATGCGCATGTTGGATGGCCTGGCAAACGGGGATGAACAGTTCGAGCCGTTCCTGTGTGGAGAGCTTGTTCTTGTCGCAGTATTCGGTGATGGGAACGCCCCGGACCAGTTCCATGACGAAATAG
>JAQBVM010000334.1 GCA_027623095.1 Verrucomicrobiota bacterium | reverse complement strand
TGACCACCCCAAACTTGGCGCAATTCGCACACAGCATGGAAGGAGCTTTTTTCTTGTGGTAATCCCCACGGTTCGATACCGTCGGGGCCACCGGTGAAAAAGAAAATTCCTATCAGTTCATGCTTGAATCCGCGCGATCCTTGAACCCGATTCAACACAGCGAACGACTAGGTACCCCTGGCCGAAACTGCCATGGCATTTCGCAAATTGGGACGCGCCCCACCAGAGGTCAGTTTCCGCAAAGCCTGCGTTGGCTGTTGGCTGCGCTCATGGCTCTGGTGTGCGCTCTGGCTGGCTGGCCGGTCTCGGCGCAAGCTCCGGACCGCGGCGCGCCGGTGCATACTGCTGACGGATCATTCGTTCGCGAATGGCTCGTGCTGGGGCCGTTTCCGTCCAGAGAGATGGAGACCGATTTTCTGGCCGACGCTGGAGGCCAAGCGCGCATACGTCCGAAGGAAGGCGACACGGTGACCCGGAGCGATGGGACGCGGCTGACGTGGACCCGGCTTCGCTCGGATTATGACCTCGTGAACCTCGAAAAAGTCTTTGGCATCCAACCGTGGTCGGTGGCGTACGCCTACTGCGAACTGAGTTCGGATCGGGCGACTGAAACGGACCTTCGCCCTCCCGCCAGTCCCTCCATCCTTTGGCTCAATGGCAGCAAGATCGAACCAACTCCGGTGCCGCCGGGCAGTTCCAGCGATGTTTCCCGCACCCTGCCAATCCATCTCAAGGCGGGACCAAACCCTTGTCTCCTTAAGCTCAGAGTTGAAGGAGGAGATTGGGTCTTCAGTATGCAACCGCTGCCGCCAGAGAGGGTGTCCGTCGAACTTCTGGTCACCGATGCGGAAGGGCGTCCTGCTCCCGGCGCTGTTATTGAGTTGTATGATCAAGGCGAGCCTATGTGGAGTTTGCGAACCGGCGCCGACGGCTTAACCCAGGCCTGCCTCTATCCGCTGGCCAAAGCTTATGATGTGCGCGCCACCTCGGGCGAAACGGGAGCCTGGCTTTACGACGTCGCCCTTCGGCCTGGCGAACGACGGCGATTAACCTTGGGTCTAGCCCAGGCGGCATCGATCTCCGGCCGTGTTTTGGCAATGGATCACTCGCCGCAGAATGCAATCGTTGTGCAGGCGCTGCGTGATCCTGACCCAGGTAGGGCGGACCCGCTGGTGCACGCTGAGATCGGGGTCTTACCACAACGCGGTTCCCCCTCCGATGGAAGATTCCAATCGCTTCTTCCCCTGCCGCCGTTCTCAGAGACCGTGCTTTCGGACACGAACGGGAACTTCCGCTTTGTGAACCTCCGGCCGGGCGCTTACCGGTTACGCTGTCACGGCCTCGATGGTTTTTTCTATCCGGTCGGCCATAAAGGAACGAACTCCCCGCTGCCCATCATCGTCGAGCCGGGGCGGACGAATGAACCGATCCAATTCGTTTTTGCCAATGCCAAGAGGGGCGTTTGGCGAACTTTTCATATCACAAAAGGGCTCAGAGGTCTCGACTTGACGAGGGTCCATCGAACTCCGGATGGAATGCTCTGGAGCGGATCGACCATTGCAACGGTTCATTCTTCTGACGGCGGGGAGTTCAAGATGTTTCAGGCACCGCAGATTCCTGGCGGATTCGTGAACTGCATCCGTCACGATTCCGAGGGCGCGGTGTGGGTTGGATCAGAGACTGGCGTGAGCCGGCGCGTCAATGACATGTTTCAATCGCTGCCAGTTGCCGACGGCCTTCCGCGCAGGACCATCTACGATATTTTGGCGGACCCGGACGGCAGTGTCTGGTTTGGGACCGCGTCCGGACTGTGCAAGTACGCCGGCGGAAACTTTTCTAAGTGGACCGTCGCGGAGGGTCTTCCTATCAACAGCGTACGTTCGTTGGCGCGCTCGCGCGACGGTGTGTTGTGGATAGGATCCGAAATGGGTTTGGTGAAATTCGATGGTGGAAGGTTCACGGTTCCTTTGGCCGTTCCCAGATTCAACGGCATGGACGCCGGGTGCCTCCACCAGGCCAGGAATGGCGCTCTTTGGTTCGGCGCTGTGCATTCCTATCACTCACCAGGGGTGTATCGCTTCGATGGCGGCGCAGCTCGGCGCCTTGGGCTGAGGGAGGGATTGCCTAGCGATCAAGTTTTCAGGGTGGCCGAAACTTCGGACGGAGATTTGTGGTTTGCGACCTTAAAAGGCCTCTCGCGGTTCAACGGAACGACGCTAGTGAATTACACGAAAGGGGATGGACTTGTCCACGAGAGGATCCGCGACATTTTTGTGGACGAAGACGATGTCCTTTGGCTGGCCACCAACTCGGATGTGACACGATTTGATCCAAACGGATTCCATGGGTTCACAAAGCAAGATGGCTTTAGAAACGGCATCGGCGACACGCCTGCCGTCTTTGCTCTCGAACCAGACGACGAGGGGGGCCTCTGGATAATGACAGAATGGGCCGGCATCTATCGCATCGATCACCAAGGGCGCCGACCCACCGTAACGCCGGCCGGATTGCAGTATTCTTACGTCCGTCAAATTCACCGCGACAATAAGGGCACGCTTTGGTTCGGCGCCAGGGATGGGATACACAAACAAGTGGATGGCGCCATGAACAGGGTCTTGGGCCGGAATTGGGTGATCGCTTTGACCAGTGACGACCAGGGCCGCCTTTGGTTTGGCAACGGGTGGTATGGAGGTGGCGCCTCGCGCTTCGATCCCTCTACGGGCGTCGAGAGCGTATTCACTCGAAATCATGGTCTGCCGGATGAAAATGTCTGGTCGCTGGAGCGAAGCCCAGGACACGGCGTTTGGGTTGGCACGGGAGCCGGGTTGGTGCGTGTCGATGGCGAAAAGGTCGAGGACGAAGGCAAGCGGCTTGGGATTCCGGCAACATCCATCCATCATCTCCGGCGGGATGCGAGCGGCACGCTTTGGATCTCGACTGCGCGCGGGCTTTATTATTGGGACGGCACCAACACGATTTCGATCACGGCCACCAACGGGCTGCCAGATGACCACGTTTGGTGCAGCGCGAAAACTCCGGACGGCATCATCTGGATGGGAAGCGACAGCGATGGCCTGATCGGATACGACGGAAAGGCCATGACGGCTCTGGACAAACGGGATGGTCTCGCCGGCGACAATGTTTTCGCTTTGGCCTCGGCTGCGAGTGATTCGTTGTGGGTGGGCTTTCTCGATGGCGGACTGACCCGTTACCGCAGAACCAAATCGCGTCCTTCGGTCCGGCTGCTGGAGGTAAAACTCGGCGATCAGACGGTGACGAATCTAGCGAGTGTCCCGAAAGTCGAAATCCGCCGCCCAGTCAGCATCCAATACCACGGGATCGATCTAAAGACGCTTCCAGAGAAGCGGCAATTCTATTACCGCCTGGCCAATGCTTCCGGCCAAATCGTCTTCGCCGGAGTGACCAAGGATCGGAAGTTTGAGTGGACGCCCCAGAAGGGCGGTGCCTACACGTTTGAGGTCCAAGCCATCGACCGCGATTTGAACTACTCCACCCCAGCTCGCTTGGCCTTTCGCGCCACCGTTCCTTGGTACGCCAACGCGTGGATCATCGTGCCGGGAGGGAGCACTTTTGGAGGATTGGCGATTTGGGCCTTCATCGCCCGCGCGATTTACATGCGCCAACGCCGGGAAGCAGAGCGCTTGCGCGAACAAATGCTGTTGCAGGAACGCCTAGCGCACGAAGCTTTGGAGGAGAAGTCCATTCAGTTGGAGAAAGCGAAGGAGGCGGCCGACACCGCCAATCAGGCCAAGAGCACGTTCCTCGCGAACATGAGCCACGAGATCCGCACGCCGCTCAATGCGGTCCTGGGCTACGCGCAGATCCTGCAGCAGGACCGAAGCCTGGGCACGGATCAGCGCCAGTCCGCCGCCACCATCGAGCGCAGCGGCAGCCATTTGCTCAGCTTGATCAACGAGATTCTCGACCTCTCCAAAATCGAAGCGGGCAAGATGGAGCTTTCGGAGAAGGATTTCGATTTGAGGGAATTGATTCGGAGCTTGTCCGAGATGTTCGAACTCCGGTGCCGCCAGAAGGGCTTGGAATGGCGGGTGGAATGGGGATTAGCCGCAGAGAACGCAGAGAGCGCAGAGCTCACCACGCAAGAGAGCCGCCCACAGTTCACCACGGATCACACCGATTCCACGGATGACGGCAAAACTGGGAACAGTTCCGATCCGTGTCCATCCGTGACATCCGTGGTTAACCCTTCTGATCCCTCTCTGCGCTCTTTGCGTTCTCTGCGGTTAACTTCCGATCCCCCTCTTCGCGTCCGCGGCGACGAAGTGAAATTGCGCCAGGCGCTGATCAACTTGCTGGGTAACGCCGTGAAGTTTACCGACGCCGGCCGGGTGACGCTGCGTGTGCAAACGCATGTAGTCCCGCCTTCAGGCGGCATCGCAGGCACCCACCTCCTGCCTGCACCGGCCGCAGGTGAAATGATCGAGCGGACTGACGTCGCTCCGGCTGAAGCCGGGACTACATGCTTCACTTTCTCCGTCATCGACACCGGCCAGGGCATCCCTGCGGAGGTCCGCGAGAAGATTTTCGAACCGTTCACTCAAGGAGAGCAAGGACGCCAGCACGGGGGAACGGGCCTTGGTTTGGCCATCGCACGCCGTCAGATTGAACTGATGGGCGGAGAGCTTCGCTTGGATTCCGAACCGGGACGAGGTTCGCGCTTTTTCTTTTCCCTGAGTTTTGCGCCCGCTTCGACCCGGGAGCACGAAAGTGCGGCGGTGCTCAGCAAACCAGCCCGGCGAATGCGGACTGGGCCGCGTGTCCGAGCGTTGGTTGCGGATGACGTCGCGGAGAACCGCGACATTCTTCGCCGCGTTCTGGGTGCCTTGGGAGTTGAGGTGACCGTCGTGGAAGACGGCGAACAGGCGTTGCAGGAATTGGGTAAGGACCGGAGCGCGGACGACCTCGTCCGCGCTCCTTACGACATCGCGTTTCTGGACATCCGGATGCCTGGGATGACGGGATACCAGGTGGTTCAGAGGATATTGGCCGAGGGCGGGCCGAATCGCGCGAGACTGGTGGCGGTATCTGCTTCCGTGCTCAAGCACGAGCAGGAATCGTATGCGGACGCGGGTTTCGACGGGTTCGTGCCCAAGCCGTACCGTTTCGAGCAAATCCGTGAATGCCTGGAAAAACATTTGGGCGTTACGTTCGAGGATGTGGACGCGGCGAGCGAAACGAAGCAGGCGGACCGGCTGGTCCGCCCTACCGACGTCGCCGACGCCGGAGCGGACCTGGATCCGGGCCTGGCCGCGCGCTATCCGTTACGCATCTTGCTCGCCGATGATTATCCGGAGAATCGAGAACTGGGCGCCCGGATTCTGCTAGTGTTTGGTTACTCCTGTGAACGGGCCGGCAACGGCCTCGAAGTGATCGCCGCGCTGGAACAGCAGCGGTTCGATCTGGTCTTTCTGGATGTGCACATGCCGGAGTTGGACGGATTGGAAGCCGCCCGGCGCATTCGCGAACGTTGGAGCGATTCGGAGCGGCCCTGGCTGGTGGCGATGACGGCCAGTGTGGAGCGCGGCGACCGGGAGACCTGCCTCGAAGCGGGGATGGATGATTATGTTCCGAAACCGGTGGAGATCGCCCGGATTCGGAGAGTGTTGGAAGAAGCAGGAAGGCGAAGAGCGTCCGAAAATCTCGGCCCGCGACTCGATGAGTCGCCGATTGCCTGGGCTAGATTGGAACTGATGCTCGGCCAAGAGGATGCCGTTCTGCGCGAATTTCTGGAGAAGCACTGCCGAAGGACAGCGGAGCGGATCGATGCCATGCGCGCGGCGTTCGAAGCGGGAAACGCTTCGGAGTTGGAGATTCTGGCTCACGGTTGCCAAGGGACGAGCGCCAATTTTGGCATCCGCGCGCTGGTTCGGCCCGCGCAAGAACTTGAGAATGCCGCGCGGTCCGGCGATTTATCGAACGGCGCGCGCCTGATCGAGGAGTTGCAACAAGCCTTCGCCCAAGTGCAGAGCGCCCTCCAGGAGCGATTCCAACCGCGCCAATGAGGAACACGGTCCGCTGGTTGAACAGAAGATCGCAAAGGACGCCAAGATTAAGAATCCGAAAATCTCTTTGCGCTCTTTGCGACCTTTGTGTTAAGGCAGATGCCGCATTAACCAAAGGAGGAACGTGTGCATCCGAACTACTGCAAAGCTGATCAATGGTCTTCGAATGTCATCGTCTCATCCTCGAAGGTGACGGCAAGGTTTGAACAGAAGATCGCAAAGGACGCCAAGAAACAAATGCCCTATGTCTTTGCGGTCTTCGCGAGCTTTGTGTTAAGCCGAAGACCGCACCAAACAGGTTCTCAGCCCGGAATGCAGTAGCCGCGGCTGTGCTGGGTCTGGATCAGGTCGGGCGGCAGCTTCTTTCGGAGTCTCCCGATGTGCACGTCGATGGCGTTCGAGAGCGTGTCATCGTTCTCGTCGCACAAGTGCTCGTAGAGTTCGGTGCGGGTGATGGTTTTCCCCCGGTGCAACGCGAGGTACTCGAGGATGGCATACTCACGCGGACGGAACTCGATCGGTTCGCCCGCGCGCGTCACCGTTCGAGTCGTCAGATCGATCACCACTTCGCCCAGCTCGATGCGCGGATGCGCGTGGCCGGCGGTTCGGCGGATCAGCGCCCGCAAACGCGCCAGCAGTTCGGGGACCTCGAACGGCTTCCCTACATAATCGTCCGCCCCACTGTCCAAGCCGCGGACTCGTTCGGACGTGGCGTCGCGCGACGTGAGCATGAGCACGGGAGTTTTCTTGGTTTGGCGCAACCGCTTTAACACCTCCCAGCCGTTCAGGCGCGGCATCAGGACGTCCAGCACGATGGCGTCGTAATCCCAGTTCAGCGCTTTGTGCAGGCCGTCCTCGCCGTCAGTCGAAGTATCGACGGCGTAGCCGTCATCGCGAAACATTTTCGCCAGGAACTCCAGCATCGTCAGTTCGTCATCAACCACCAGGATTTTCATATCGAAACTCGATAAAGGTTGGTCAGGGCTTCGACGTCAGCGTGAGGGGTCAGAAGGATTTCGTCGGCAACTTCTCGGGGGATGATGACCTGAGGGAAAAGGCGTGCGAGCAGTCCAAGCTCATTGATCCGAGAGAGGCCGAGGAGCGGCCCGGTATTGCAGACGGCTGGCTGGCTGAAGAAGTCAGGCATGGCGGAATTCGTCCGGCATCTCTTCAGGAGCAAGATCAGCCACGGGGACACCCAAACGGCTGGCCTCAGTCAGGAAAGCCGTTCGGCTCATGCCGCACATTTCGGCGGACTGGCCCGAACTGAGTTGGCCCAACTCAAAGTATTTCAAAGCGAGGAGGAATTGGCTGTGCTTCTCCAAGGCGGCGAGACTTTGACCGGTGTTCAGGAACAG
>JAQBVM010000333.1 GCA_027623095.1 Verrucomicrobiota bacterium | reverse complement strand
AGTCCAGTGGCGGCAGCTCGGTGAGGGTCGGCGACTCGGTCTCGTTGAGCATGGTCCGAGCCAGAGCGCGAAGCGTCATCCATCGCTCCCAATCCATTTCCGGTGAATGCGCAATGCGCCGCATAAGACTGCGCCATTCGATGATAATGCGATCGATGTCACCAGCGCCGAGGAGATCGGTAACCCAAAGTTGTTTGTTCGAGGGATTGATATGAACGCTCGCGACCACCTGCTCGGCCCCCGCTCCGTATTTTTGGGGAACACCGTTTTCCAGATAGCCCGCGATCGACTTCAGGCCGTATGCTTGCTGGCACGCCATGGCCAGTCTTCCGCCCCAGCGGTTTTCATCGCCGCAAAAGCGGAAGCCGGCGTCCAGATTTGCCAAGTCATAGGCCATTTCCTCCAGTCGATACGATTCATCCTCAAGGCCCGCCGCGATTGCCAAACCGTCACCCTGTGAAAAAAAGCTGACGATCTTTCCTCGACGAGTCGGGAATCCTCTTTGATCCACAAGGCCCAGGCGCCTCCAAAGCAGCGCTACTCCCGTCGCCGTGGGAATTGCCCGGCATGTTTCCTGGAGGAGACAGTTTGTGCATTCGGGTTGCAGGACTTCCCGGACCGCCGGACGCCACAGGGCGACACCGTGGGAATCGACCGGGACGCGAACGGCATGTTCCTCCAAACTGACTTCGGCGACAATCTTATCGGAATGAGTTCTAAAACGAACGATCGGAGTCTTCTGCCCGGCCATTTTCTCTTCAACCAGTGGCGCGATTTTGTCGCGCCAGACAGAAAGGGAAGCTTGCCTCCGATTCCAGTTCACAAGTCGTCTTGCCCACTTCGCCAAGAGGATTCGGTCGCCGTTAATGCGGTCGGCGACGGTTGTGGAACGTCCGTGAATTGGGCCATCGTCACTTTTTCCAACGACGACAAGCTGGCCTGTTCCGATTCGCTCCAGAGCACTCGGAGAAGTAAGGATCGACAGCAATCGCGGCGAGGGAGGGCGGCTCGGTTGGGCCTCGTTTGTGGCGCTGGAGCTGGTCTGTGGGGAATCTTGTGGTAACGCAAGAAAAACCTCGCGCAACGGTTTTTCGACGGGTTTTGGACAAGACTCCCATACTCCCTGGCTATTGAGGAATTCGCGCACGAGCCGCCGCACATGCCGGGCTCGTTCGGAATCGGTCGGCAATCCGCAAGGGACATTCGGGTGCTGGACGGATATCTCGACACCCAGAGAAATCGGTTTGGTGGTGAATAACCGTGTTTGGATGCGCATCGCCTCTTTGAAGGGGGCTCTCCCTTGGAGAACGGCCGCGTCCATAATCCCCAGCAGTGCGCTCCAATCGACCAGACGCCCGCGGGTGAGCTGGCCGGTGTGCGCGTCCAGGAGCCGAATCTCGTTGGCAGTAATCAGGACGTATCCCGTTTCGTCCAGTCCGCGCCGGCCAGCCCGTCCGAACATTTGCAGAATCTCATCCGCGCGGACCGGCTGCTCGATGGAATCCCGGCGGTAGGACGAGCCTGCAAGCGCGACGCTGCGGAGCGAAAAATTGATTCCGGCGGCCAGCCCCATGGTGGCAACTACCACGCGCAGTTGCCCGGCTTTGGCCAGCGGTTCGACGACTCCCGCCCGGACTGCGTAACTCAAGCCGCTATGGTGGTATGAGATTCGCGCTTTGAGCAACTTCGCCAGATGATCGCCCACGAGGGCCTTTTGTTCCGGCGTCAGTGCAAGCGGGTTGGGGGTTGGCAGGTTTCGGACGAGTTCGGAAGCCATCGATTCGGCCGCCTGCCGGCGGGGCGCGAAGATTAGAATCGGTCCGAGATCTTCGGCAAGCGCTTTGGCGATGAGCCGCGGCCAATAGCCGCGAATTTCGTTTGGCAAATGATAACTCAGGCTTCGGGTGTGAACCTCCTCCAATGGAACCGGACGATTTTCGTGCCGCACTAAAACAGCGTCCCGGCCGAGACGCCTCAGCCATTTCACGAGGTCCTGTGGATTTGCCACACTGCCACTGAGCAGCAGCAGTTGCGTGTGGCCGGGCGACAGCGCGAGGGCCAATTCGTAATTCAAACCCCGGTCTTCGTCGCCGATGAGTTGGTATTCATCCACGACCAACAGCGATGGTCCGTCACCGCGCACGAGACGCTGCTTTTGAGTTTCCAGGGTCGCCACGATGACGGGAGCCTCCAGATTATGCGACAGATCGCCCGTGGAAATTCCGACGTTCCATCCGCGTGCCCGCCACTCGGCCAATTTGTCATTGGCAAGCGCCCGCGTCGGCACGGTGTAAATGGCTTGTCCGCGGTTCTTCCCTTGGTTTGACCAGAGCTCGAAGATGAGCGTTTTTCCAGCGCCGGTAGGCGCGTGAACAACGACGTCCTTTCCCTCCCGCAATGCCGCGACAGCCGTCTGCTGCCAAAGGTCGGGAACGGCCACTTGCGTCAATCCGTGGAGATTGTCCAACTGTGCGCCGATCGAATTCACGCGGGAACAATAATCCATTGGTGAAAGGAAGAAACGATCAATGTTCCGGAAACACTTTGACCTCCAGGCTGTTCAGCGTTAAACCGTAACGATATGAATGGATTTGGGTGGTCAGGCGTTGAATGAACATTCCTTTATTTTTCATGGCGCAGACGGAGATGGAGCTCCAATACGTTTGGCGGCAGGCAACTCCCGAAGGAAAATCGATCATCGTTGTTCTGGCGATTTTCTCGATTTTTGCTTGGTCGATCATTGCCAGTAAAGCGATGCAGATGCGGCGGGCGCGGCGAATGAACCGTCTCTTTGGCGCGGAATTCCGAACGCAAATCAATGTCTTGTCCATCCATGACCGCCGGATCCAGGTGGATGGATGCCCTTTGTTTGCCACTTATCAGGAAGGCTGCATTGAGCTGGAAGCCCGGCTCAAGGCGAAGGACGGCGAAAGGCGAAAGCAAGTTTCGTTGAAAGCGATGGAGCATGTGAAACGGACTTTGGAACGAACCGTCGCGCAAGAGTCTCTGCGGCTCGAGTCCGGACTGATTTTATTGGCGATCGCAGTCAGCGGTGCACCGTTCCTTGGGCTATTGGGAACGGTGTGGGGGGTCATGAGCGCGTTCAGCCACGTTGCGATGCAGGGCACGGCAGATCTTCCGACGCTGGCTCCGGGCGTGGCCGCAGCGCTGGTCACAACGGTCGCGGGTTTGCTGGTCGCGATTCCATCCATGTTCGGCTATAATTGGCTGGTTCACAATTTACGGGTCATGACGGTTGAATTGGATAATTTCGCACAGGAACTCGTCTCGAAAATGGAAGTTGAATACTTGAAGGACGACGATGTCGAATAGGGGGTGATTTTGTTTGATTATGCGCCGTTTCTCCCAACGCAATTCCTTGGTTACTCTCAGTGACATTAATATCACGCCGCTGCTTGATCTCGCGTTCGTTCTCCTCATCATCTTTATCATCATGACTCCGTCGATTCGATCCAAAGAGGATCATTCGATGGAACTTACACTCCCCAAAGGCGGAGCCCCGAGCCGCCAGATTGATCCAAAGGATGTCAACTTGGTTGAAATCAGTCCGGACGGACGGTATATGTTGAACCGGCGTTTGATGGATTTGAATGCGATTGAACAGACCTTGGTTGCCACGTTTCGAAGCAACCCGAATCTGATCGTCAAGATTCGGGCTGATGAGGAAGGTCGAAACAAGCACCTCTATGGAATTTGGGACATATTAACGCGAAACGGAATTACACAGGTTTCGCTGGAAACAGCCCCGGCCCGAAGATAATGGAACGGTTGCACAAAAAATGCCTCGTCGCGTCCGCCGCAATGCATTTGCTCTTGCTGATGCTGTTAGTGGTGTCGCCGGCGTTTATTTCTCCGGAGAAGAAAATTCAGGATTTGCCGGTTCTCACAATCATCCCCGCGAAACTTGTTGATGATCCTTTTTCCGGTGGAGGTTCTCCCAATCCGGCGCCTCCGCCGCCTCCACAAGTCGAGCCAGAGCCGCCCAAATCGTCACCGCCGCGGAGGGAAACCCCCAAGCCGAAGCCTGAGCCCGTGAAGCCAGAGCCGGTTAAAACCGAGCCTCCGAAAAAGGTGGAAGCCAAGGTTCCGGAGAAAACAGCTCCACCCACGGAGGAAACGAAACCGGTGAAACCGAAACCCAAAATCGTTCCGAGTTTCAAGCCGTCATCAGACAACTCAAACAAGCGAAACGAAGAAAAAGCGCGTCAAGAGGAGGCCAAGAGAATTCAGGCGGAGCGGAACAGGATTCTCGGCAGCATAGAGAGCGCACTTTCATCGAGCACACGGATTGAGCCGGTTGGAAGCGGCGGCGAGGCATTTGCGAATTACGCGCAGGTTGTGGAATCGATCTATCGGCGGGCTTGGGATCCGCCGTCGGAACTGGATGCGGATTTGGAAACAGTGAGGTTTGAGGTTGTCATCGCGCGGAGCGGCAAGGTGGTCAGGGCTGAAATCAAAAGACGTTCCGGGAATTCCGCGTTGGATCGATCGATTGAAAGGTTGCGGCAGATTCAAGAAATCGCTCCGTTTCCGGAGGGAACGAGAGACCTTCAACGAACCTTTATTATTGACTTCAATCTCAAAGCAAAAAGATTCACGGGATGATTTTTTTCCGCGCGCCCAAAAGGGCCAATGCTCACCAAACAGAGACTTTGTTTGAACTTGGGTCATTGATGAGAGTTTCCGCTCTCGTTCTCTTATGCGCTGTCCTCCAAGTCGCAGCGCAACAAGAGATTAAGATTGATAAAACGGCGGACGCAGCCCGTGTTATCCCGATTTCGCTAAGCGGTTTTTCTGGCGAGGTGTTGGACGTGCTTCGGTATGATCTGGCGGTGGTCGGTTTCGAAATCGTCGATTCTTCGGAAGCACAGTACAACGTGACGGGTTCGAACACTGGCAATGTGGAGGGGAGGCTCATCGATCGGATCACCAAAACGACGCTGCTCGCCAAGAGATACAGTGCCGGAACGCGAAGAATCGAAGCGCACGCGCTGGCGGATGATATTGTCGCCGGTCTTCGTCGGATCCCGGGGATTGCGCGGACCCGCATCGCGTTTAAGGGTCAAACAGGGGCCGGCACGGAGATTTACGTGGCGGATTATGATGGCGCGAACGCGATTCCGATTACGGCAGACGGCGCACTGGTGGCGGCTCCCTGCTGGGGTTTGGGCGGCAAGACGATTTGTTACACATCGTACCGGTCGGGTTATCCGGATATTTACACGCAGGATATGTCGGGGAAACGTCGCGTGATCGCGAAATACCCGGGGTTGAACACGAGCGCGGCAATCTCTCCGGATGGGAGTCGAGTGGCGATGATCCTCAGCAAAGATGGCACTACGGATCTGTATGTGTGCAACGCGAGCGACGGTTCAAATCTAAAGCGTCTCACAAAGTCGCGTGACTTAGAGACGACTCCTTGCTGGTCGCCGGACGGGCGTACGATCTGTTTCGTTTCCGAGGCTCGGGGAACGGCGAGTCTTTATTTGATTTCGCCTGATGGCGGCCCGATGAGACGGCTTCGCACGGCGGGCGCTGGAAAACCGACCGAACCGGATTGGTCTCCCGACGGAACACAGATAGTATTCACATCACAGTGGAGGGATTTTGTGATTTGTGTTGTGCCTGCTCAAGGAGGCGAGATAACGACGCTGGTGAACGGAGAAGACCCGTGTTGGGCGCCGAATTCTCGCACGGTCATCTTTGCAAATCGAAAACAGGGGAAGCGGGTGCTCTCTTTGCTTGACGTTCCAACTAAACGTGTCAAGGATGTTCCCAAAAATTTGGCGGGCTGTTCGCAACCGAGTTGGGCGAGATAGACTGATTCCGATCCCCGAAACGAAACCAGAAATGAAAACGGCAAATCCACTTACACGGTTGGTCTTGAGCTTGATATTGAGCTTCGGTTTGGTCGGTTGCAAAAAAGTCCCGAAAGGACCTACCCCGATCCCTCTTGCGAATCGGACCGTTACGGAGCCGGTCACTCCACAGGGCCCGGCAGGCGACAATGTGCCTCAGGCGAATCAATTCCCGAACGACACCGATCCGAATCGGTTCAACCTGGCGACGGATCCCGAGGATGGCTCTCAATTGGGTTCGCGCGAAATCGAAGGAAATTACATTGTGGATCGGGAAACGTTTGCTGCGCAGACCGTTTATTTCGAGCTCGACAGTTCGACGATCAATCCCGGGGAAAAGGCAAAAATCGATACGATTGCCGCATACCTGAAGAACGAACCGACATTTCGGCTGCGTGTGGAGGGCCATTGCGATGAGCGCGGCACTGACGAATACAATCGAGCATTGGGTGAACGCCGTGCGTTGTCGATTTTGGACTATCTCAAGGCCTTCGGCGTGACCTCGGATCGGCTCACCACCCTCAGTTATGGCGAAGATAAGCCCGCCATGTTCGGAAGCGACGAAGCTTCTTGGGCGAAGAATCGCCGAGGTGAATCCGTTCTTTTGAGGCCTAGGAATTAAGCGGCAGCCGGTTCCAGTTTTCCGCCGTGATTCAGCCCAATCCAGCGGTCACGGACTGACAAAGCGACACAAACGTTTCTTCCGCAAGGCTGAGCCGTTTTTCGCGTCCGTAAATAATTCCCCAGTTTCGCTTCAATTTCCGGCGTCCGAGAGGCAGGGCGATTAGAGACTTTTCCGCCAACTCTTCGCGCGCAATCCATGGCGCCAAAATGCTGACGCCTAATCCGAGTTTTGCGAGGGCTTTTATGGCTTCCATGCTTCCGAACTCGATCATTGTGTTTAAAATCATCTCCTCCTTGTGAAAATATTCTTCGATCAACCGAAAAGTGTGACTGGTTTTGTTATAGAGCACATAGTTCTGCCGGGGGATATCATCGCGCTTCACACAACCTGAGATTGCCCACGGATGTTGCGGTGACACAAGGAACACCAATTCGTCCGTGAACAAAGGCAGGAACTCGATCCTGTCCACATGTTTGGGCTCCAGCGCGACGGCTAGGTCAATGCGGTGCTCGTGCAACAGGGAAACGCACTCCTGAGAGTCGCCCGGGTCGATGGTGATCTGGCAGTCCGGAAAACTTTCTTTAAACTCTCGGAGAACTCCGGGCAGAATGTATTGGCACGCCGTGCTGCTTGCTCCGAGCCGGAGCCTTCCTTTCCCCCATTTGCCGAGTTTTTGAAGCGAGGACCGGGCATTCCCCATCTCTGTCAGGATACGATCTGCATGATGGAGCAGCGCTTCTCCGGCTTGTGTGAGAAATACCTTTTTGCCCATCCTGTCAAAAAGGCGACAACCAATATCGGCTTCCAGGGCCTTAACCGAATGGCTGATTGCGGACTGCGAAAGAAACATTTCCTTTGCTGTTTGCGTGAAACTCCCTGTCTGGGCCAATATGGCGAACGCCCGTAACTGTCTGCTGTCGATCGGCTGGCTCATCAGTCAATTT
>JAQBVM010000332.1 GCA_027623095.1 Verrucomicrobiota bacterium | reverse complement strand
AGCGTCTCGTCATCACCCAGCGTGATGACACGCACCTGCTCCGGGGCAAGCCACAGGGGAAAGTTCCCGGCATAATGTTCAATGAGGAACCCGATGAAACGTTCGTGTGTGCCAAGTGGGGCGCGGTGAATGCAGAGGGGCGTTTTGTCGGTGTTGTCCTTATCTCGATACACCAAACCAAAGCGTTTCGGCACGGCGAAATCGACCTGATTTGTCGCAATGGTAAATTCCCGGCCGATGGCGCTCCACACTTGCACGTCGATCTTCGGGCCGTAAAAGGCGGCTTCGTTCGGGACTTCGACGTAATTGATGCCGCTGTTCTTGAGGACTTCGCGAACCATGTTCTCGGTTTGAATCCACAGCTCGGGTTCGCTGACATATTTTTCTCCGAGCCGGGCGGGGTCGTGGGTGCTGAATCGCATCACATATTTATCGAGGCCGAAGATTTTGAAGTATTTCAGGTAAAGCTCGTTCACCGCGTTAAACTCCTCTGCAAACTGAGCGGCGGTGCAATAGATGTGCGCGTCATTCATGTTTAGCGAACGGACACGCATCAGTCCGAATAGTTCGCCGGATTGTTCGTACCGGTAATTCGTTCCGTACTCAGCCAATCGCAAAGGAAGATCTCGGTAACTGCGGGGTTCCGCAGCAAAGATGCGATGGTGATGCGGGCAGTTCATTGCTTTGAGGTAGTATCGCGTGATACGGGAAACGTGATCCGTGGTAATGCTCTGCGTTTCAGGTTTCTCGTCCGCCTCATCACTAAGCTCCATCGGCGGGAACATTGAATCCGCATAAAGCTTCGGAAGATGCCCGCTCGTCAGATACATTTTCTCCTTGGCGATGTGCGGCGTTTTGACGCGCACGTAACCGGCGGCGAACTCGGTTTCTTTGGCCAGCTTTTCCAATTCCTCAACAATCGCCGCGCCTTTTGGCAGCCACAAAGGCAGGCCGGGACCGACAAATTCGGTGTCGATCGCGAAGAGTCCCATTTCCTGGCCGATTTTGCGGTGATCCCGTTTTTTGGCTTCCTCAACCATCGTGAAATAGGCCTCCATCTCGGCCTTCTTCTTGAACGCAGTTCCGTAGATGCGCTGGAGTTGCGGATTTTTCTCGTCACCCTTGTAGTAGGCGCTGGCGACACTGGTTAATTTGTATGCGCCGATGTTGCCCGTCCGCATCACATGCGGCCCGGCACAGAGATCGATAAAATCGCCGTTCTTGTAGTAAGTGATCTCTTCGCCTTCCGGAATACTCTCGAGATTGCCGATCTTGAATTTACTTGGATTGCCGGGACGTTCGGTGAGTCCACCTAGGCGCCCGATTTCGGCATCCTTCAGAGCCTGTTCGCGCGTCACCACGATTCTCTCGAAGACATTATTGGCCTTGATCTCCTTTTTCATTTCCTCCTCGATCTTCAGGAAATCTTCGGGCGAAATGCGGTGCCGCAGATCAACATCGTAGTAAAAGCCATTCTCAACCGGCGGGCCGGCGGCAAATTGAGCATCGGGCCAAAGCCTGAGCATGGCTGTCGCCAAGACGTGGGCGCACGAATGCCGGATTCTCTCGAGCTCGGTCAATCGATTCCGGTCGTCGAGAGTCTTGCGTTCGGCGGATTGGTTTTCTGATTCCATAAACTTAGTTGCGCGGCGGATCGTTACGCGAGCGGACACGTGTCTCGATCGGAAACGGAACCTGGGTAAATGATTACGAATGGCGCATTGAACCGCTATCAGAGCAGCAAATCCGCGCCGAGCGAAAAGGTTTCATGAGTCATGCCAAATTCTTATCTTGGGAGAGACGTTTGTCGAGTTCACGTGGGACTTAGCTGGAACGATCAGGATATCAAGTCAGCTTGACGACAGTAGAAGCTTGAAAAAAAAGAGGCCCGGAAAATCCGGGCCTCGAGCGTAACTCAAAAGAGTGAATTAGTAGTTGCTTCGTCCACCGCCGCCGCCGCCGTATTGACGGCGACCACCGCCGCCGGAAGGAGAGCGCTCTTCGCGCGGCCTTGCGATGTTGACTGTGAGAGCACGTCCGTCTATCGACTTGCCGTTCATTGCTTCAACGGCTTTCTGCGCCTCTTCAGGCGAGCTCATTGTGACAAAGCCGAATCCGCGGGGACGACCGGTTGCCCGATCGGTCATTAGGTTGGTCTCGAGTACATTGCCGTGTGCGGCAAACGCGTCCTGGAGATCGTTTTCGGTGATATTGAAGGAAAGATTTCCTACAAACAGTTTATTCATGTGATGTTCTACTGTCCTGACTAATTGTATTTTCCAGACTGCCCCCGGTTATCGAGTTTAAAATCATCACTGAACTGAGTTCACCTGAAGATTCGCCATATCTTGAAAGCGACAAGCTATCGAACAGACAGCTGACAATGGCGGTTTCCTGGCGGAAAGCAATATATTTCTGCAACCATTTTTGAAACTTCCTCCCACTCTTCTCCAAATAGCTGCGTGGTTATGGCACTAATTCGGCGCGGTAGAAACGGCGTTGGTGAGTGCTCGCTGGCGGGATGAGGAATGTCAATTGATCTGTTACCAGGGTGACGTTCGTGAGAAATTGCCACGGTCGAGGCGATCCAAGATCCTCCCGAAACTGAATCGCGAAGCGGTATGCCGGGGGGCCTTTCAAAGTCAGATGCTCGCCGGCGCCGATCAGGAGAGAAGCCTTGGGAGCGAGTCGAAAAACGGTTCCGCAAGTCAGCCCGGCATTGAGAGTAGTGCCGTAGAGCGCGCCGTCGCCGGCCTTGATCAAGCCGGCGTAGGGATTTGCTCCGTCCTCTTCAGCGCCGGTGAACTGATAGATAACCCTGTAACCGCCAGCGTTGGCATCCAACTGGAAAATCGTGCCCGCGTCGGCGAAGCCTCCGGAATAAGTTGTTCCGTACAGCACGCCGTCGCCCCCGACCGCCAGATTGGCATTCGCCGAGGGTAGCGCGCCGTCACCGTCCAAGCCGTTGAATTCGTGGACAACTCGGTACCCGCTTCCGTCTTTGTTGAGTGTGAAGAGAGTTCCCTGATTGGTCTTGCCGCCCAAAGCCGTCGTGCCATAAAGCGCACCGTCGCTTCCTTCGGTAATTCGGGCGAACGCGTGCTTTCCGTCTCCGTCTGTGCCCGTGAAACTGCGGAGCAAGCTGTAACCGGTGCCATCCGCTTTGAGCTTGAACACGGTTCCAAAATTGAAGCTTCCTCCGTGAGGAGTCGTACCGTAGAGAAAGCCATCGCTGCCAGAGATCAGTCCCGAATAGGGGCCCGTGGCATCCGGCATCAGAGCAAAACTGCGCAGCACGGAGTATCCCGTGCCATCTTTGTTCAGCATGAAAATCGTGCCACGACCCGCGCTGCCGCCGAACGCGGTGGTTCCGTAAAGCATCCCGTTGGCGGTCTCCAGCAATCCTCCGTACGGTTGCACTCCGTCTCCAGGAGCTCCGGTGAATTTCCGAAGGATGCGGTAGCCGGTTCCATCTTTGTTCAGCTTGAAAACAGTGCCGAAATTTGTGGTGCCGCCGACGACCGTGGTGCCATACATTGCCCCGTCGCTGCCTTCAAGCAATCCGGCATGTGGATTCGCGCCGTCGCCGTCAGTGCCGGCAAAGCTATGGAGAACGCTTAAGCTGCCGCCGTCGCGATTGATTTTGAAGACCGTACCCGAATCGGCGATGCCGCCGCCCCAGGAAGTGCCATAGAGTGCGCCATCGGTGCCAGCGAGCAGTCTCGCGAAAGGATTCACAATGTCCCCGCCTCCCTCGAAACTATGGAGGACACCGTGGCTGCTACCGTCCTTGCTCAATTCGAATACGGTGCCGCGATTCGCGCTTCCACCCGAATCGGTGACGCCAAAAAACGTGCCGTCGCTGCCTTCGATCAATGCCGAGCGGGGAGTTCCTCCCGCGGCCGCGCCTTTGAAACTGAAGAGTACGCGGAAGTCTCCGCCGTTGCGGTTCAACTTGAACACGGTGCCTTGATCGGAGCTGCCGCCAAACGCGGTGGTGCCGTAGAGCGCGCCGTCGCCGCCCCAGATGAGTCCGCCGTACGGTTCCGATCCTTCGTTCCCGGTGGCAGTGAAACTGTGGAGCACACTGTAGATTCTTCTGTCCCGGTTTAGCTTGAAGATTGTTCCCTTCTTGGCGCTGCCGCCCGCCAGAGTTGTGCCGTAGAGTTCGCCGTCACTGCCCTCCAACAACGCGCCGTACGGACTCGCACCGTCCCCATTGCGTCCGGTGAGGCTCTGGAGAACCTGGTAATCGCTGCCATCCCGGTTCAGCTTGAAGATGGTGCCCTGGTTGTTCGCGCCACCAAACGCAGTTGTTCCGTAAAGGACGCCGTCACTGGCTTCGAGCAGACCCGCAAATGGTTGCACGCCGTCTGCGTTGTTCGTCGAAAAACTATGGAGCAGGCTGAACCCGGTGCCGTCCTTGTTCAGTTTGTAAATCGTTCCCAAATCATCGCTCCCTCCGTAGTGGGTGGTGCCATACAGCATCCCGTCGCTTCCCTCAATCACACTGGAGAAGGGGCTGGCACCGTCCTCGCCGGGTCCGGCGAAACTGTGCAGCACCCGGTAGCCGCTTCCATCCTTCTGGAGCCTGAAGACAGTGCCCTCATTCGCGTTGCCGCCAAGATGCGTGGTTCCGTAGAGCGAGTCGTCGCTGCCTTCGAGCAGTTCGGAGAACGGCGTTGCGCCATCGGCGTCGTCGCCGCTCTGGCCGAAGACGTGGAGCACACTGTATCCTGTCCCGTCCTTGTTCAGCTTGAAAACCGTTCCTGCGAGTTCACCGCTGGCGAGCACCGTCGTGCCGTAGAGCGCGCCGTCGCTGCCTTGGATAAGGCGGGCAAACGGTTTGGCTCCAAGTTGAGATTCCGCGCAGAACGCCTTGATCTGCGCCACGCTAAACTGGCCGAATGCCGGCGAGGCGCTCAGCAGGCATAACATTGACAGCAGTGATCGCAGGGCGGGCCCGCAAATTGGCTTCTGATCACGCATGAAACGGGGCTTGCGAATGCCTAACTGAAAACTCATTTGAAACTCGCGCGCGGAAGCGGCGCAAAATAACTGCGCCGATTGGCGGCGTGCCAAATTTGGGAACGCCAAGTTGTGCGCCCGCTGATGAGAGTTTCCCGATTGCTCATGTTGATACGTGTAATTTGTCTTAGTTTTATTCCATTACTCTTCCACGGTCGCAAGTCCGACCTGAGCGATTACATTGCACGTTGTGCCGGTAAGCCGCCGCAAGCTAGCACTTCATGCGCCACTTCCGTCCTGAACGGGCTTATGGACAACACCCTTGGGCAGGAGGCGTATCTCTATAGCCGGAGTGGAACAAACGGCGCAAGCTCTGTTTCGCTGTGCAGAGTCAGGGATTGATGCCGCCTAATCGACGCGACTTGGGCCGTTCAGACCCATTCCCTTGCCTCCATTCCTCTGCCACTGTCTTTGGGGTCTTGGCAAGGGAATTGGGGCAGTGGAATCACCGATAACACCGTCGCTCTCTGGTTTCCACACACAGCCACGGACCAGCGTTTTCTCGCCGGACGGGTCGGGTTTGGGCGCCGCTGGATGAAGTTCCCGGTCGCCAGCCTGGAACTGCAGCGGCAGGCTGAAGGCGGATCGTGGTCAGGCAAATCGTCAGATCCCCAGAGCCCGGCAGTCGCTTTCGAAGGCCAGTCTTCCGTCCCGAATCAACGTTGGATTCCCCTCGATCCGCACGGAAAGGTCGGGCAAGATTTCCACGACGCGCCCTTGCGCGAAGGGAGCTTCTTTATCTGTGTCCCGCACTTTTCGGTGCCAAATTCTAACTTCTTCGCCAACGCATGCCGACTTCTTGACGTAGAGCGATTGAAGTTGCGGGGCGAAGCCGTCTGTCAGTTCCTTCATTCGGCGATGGATTGCGGCGATAAGTCTCACGAATGCCTTTCCCAAGGTCCATTCACCTTCTAAAAGAGTCGATTGAAGCGAACCGGTCAATCGGACGAACGGATTCGGCGGCACGGCAGGATCGGATTCGACATTCAGGCCGATTCCGTAAACAATACTTTCGATTGTATTCCCCTCGATTTGCGATTCGGCGATCGCGCCGCCCACCTTTCTTCCATCAATAAAAAGGTCGTTCAACCATCGGATTCCGGTGTGATCTTCGGGACTTGGCTCCACATTGAATGCGTCCATCAAAGCGAGCGTTGGAAGAATGGAGATAGCTTCCTGGTTGCCGGGTGCGCCGATCCCGGTTTTGATAAAAACGGTCAAGTGCAGGTTTCCACGTTCTGCTTTCCAGGGGCGTTGTGCCTGGCCGTGGAAGTTGTTTCCCTCCAGCGCAACGCACGCAAGGAATTCGGGGAGTTCATAGCCGAGTCCGGCGAGTTCGACGACCTTGTCAAACTGGGATTGACCGGATTTGTCGAGAATTATTGCCAATCCTCCCGGGCTCCCATCATAATCGAGGTCCAGGCGCCACGGGAAATCCTGAGCCGCAAACTGTTTCCAAATTCGCGCAGCCATCCGGTCCGGCGCCGGATACGGAACCGCTTCCTGGTCGAAGATATTCCACTCCGCCAGCGCCACAGGACAATTGGTGATTACTTCCATTTGTGAACTAAGTTCGACCGCTCAGGGTGGCGGAGTCCCCGAAATGCTGCCCAAAATGGTCGGGATCTTGCGCGAGCTCGGAGTGGACGCTCAATGGATTGTCAGGGGGTCGGATGATCCGGCGTTTTTCAAGCTGACGAAGCGGATTCACAATATGATTCACGGGATGGGCGACCCCAGCTTCAGTGATGCAGACCGGAATCTTTATGAAACAGTAAGCCGGGCAAAAGCGCATTCACCCGTATTGACTTTGCCGTTTCCGTTTCAAGCTCAACGGCTGCAGCCGTCCGGAGAATTCTCCGTTGCGACCATTCCGAACGAAAGTGGACTGCTCTACGGTCCCGTTGTTTCCCAGATTTCACGATAGTGATCGTTTGAAAGGATTTCTGACGCTTTTGCAAGGTTTCATTCACTTAAAAAAAACGCGGATGTTCGGGCGCAGTCCCTCTCGGAGCGCCACCGCCGACGGTTGGACATTATCCGAATCGTGATTGATGGACCCGATCCGGCGTCGATTCAGGATGATCTCGAAGGCGTCGATGTGTTGGAGAGCCTGAAAGCAGCCGATTGCGGTTTGGAATCGGAGTATCAGGCAGATATTGCACTGATCATGTTGCCAATGAATTCGCGAAAGGAGAATGCTCTGATGGCAAACGCGCGCATTCGGAATTCCTGATCTTCAGTCAGGTGGCCCGATGGCTTCGGGTGCTCTGTTCGCTCGGCACACCATCAAAGCGAATTTGAAAACCAATTCTTGCTCCAAGTGGTTGCCACACGAGGAATACGAACCGATCCGCAATTCGCTCACTAGTGTAGTGTCTCTTAAATAACTAGACAATAGATTCTGCCTTTTTCCTGACTTTCCGAGTGGTGCAG
>JAQBVM010000331.1 GCA_027623095.1 Verrucomicrobiota bacterium | reverse complement strand
GACGAGATTTTTTTCACAAAATTCCGGATTGGCGATTTCGAGACTCTAATGCGCTTGTTCTAGGACCAGCGTTGACCGCCAAAATGCCCGACCACGAATTGTGGACGGGTTTTGTGCGCGACCCCGACGGCAACTTAATCGGACTTATGGAGGAAAAGCGTCGATGAGAAATTCAACCATTTCACCGACCGGCGAATGGAGACGAACCGCCGCCCCGCGCCGAAGTTTCTGACGCACCGCGTGATGAAAGAAGGTCTCGCCGCCTGCGCCGGTTTAAGTCGGCGATCGGTGAGAGCTGATCGTTCTGTGGCGGCACGAATTAACGGCGCACCGCGCTTGGGTCTCGGACTTCGCGCCAGAGATCCGTGACGATGGCTTGCGCGCGAAGCCGTCCGGCGTGGCCGTCGAGATACAGAAGATTGCTTCCATCGTTATGGCGGTCCGCAGCGACTCGCCTCTCGCCGCTCAGGCGTTTCGTCCGCTCATTGTAAGGAATGTGTCCTGGCGCCCATACGTCGTTCAAGTCGGTAATGGCATCCTGGTAACCGGTTACAATCGGTCTCCAGGAGGCACTTTCGTTATCTGCCAAATGGATGGTGTCGCTGGGTATCTGGAAACTTGTGACTTTGGAGGGGCCGATCTGTTCGGTGCCGACCATATCAGTTGGGCCGGTGAATTTCCACGCGTTAATTACGTAAGTGATGATTTGCCGCTTCTTCGGATCCTTGTTCGGGTAAGCCGCGCACTTGTAGATTCGGACTTGCCGGTAATCTTCGTCTTTCCCTCCTTCGGGCATGTACGGCATGTACGCCAAGAACCACGGATAGCCGTTGCCGCGCGGAACATAGTTTTCGTTCTCATCCGCGTACATGATCATCGCAAGCCCGAGCTGTTTCAGATTGTTGATACATGAGATTGCATGGGCCTTGGCTTTGGCTTTGCTCAAGGCCGGCAAAAGCATGCCTGCCAAGATTGCGATAATCGCGATCACCACCAACAGTTCGATCAATGTAAATCCTTTGACTCTATTTCTTGATGTAATCATCGTATTCGGTCCTTATCTTGAACGTTTGTTTGGTTGTCCGATTCTGTTTCGGATTCTACCCTATCGGAGATCAAAACGGACACGGTTGTTCTGCCCCGGGTCAAAGGATCAGCGAAATGGGTCTCGAAGACTAGTCATTCGGTCGGCTATTGTCCACCAATTGTGCAAGATTGATTTCGGCGTCGAGGCCAATTTCCGGTTGGTGTTAAAGAAAAGGGCGCTTATTAAGCAAGCGAACAGTTCTATTCCAACATGGTGAGCGGATTCTGGCGGTTAGACAGCGGGAGCGAGGCTGGTCCACCTATTCGGTGAGATTCGAATACGGCGGCGATCATTTCGGTGGCGCCGCGAGCATCATAAACACTGCAAATTGGCTGCCGCTGCTGCTCGATCGCCGCGATGAGATCCTTGATCGCTGTGTCATGACGGTTGTTGTGTGCCGGGCCGGAAAGCGGTTCGAGTTCTCCAATTCCTTTCGAAGAAACATTCTGCCAATTCGAACCGCTTCGCCCGGGTGACCAACTCGGATCATTCAAGTATTTCACTTCCGGAAAAGGGCCTTCCTGGATCTCGATAATTCCTCGCGAGCCGAAGATTTGAAGCCCGTATCGCAAGGGAGTACCGGCTGTGTTTCGGACTGATTGGAAAGTCGCCGTTGAACCATCCGACATTCCATACATTGCATGAACAGCGTCGCCCGCGAGCGGTCCGATACCTTCCGCACCGTCCGTGACGTTCCTTTTTGTGACCGGCTTTCCTTCTTGCGTCACGCGCGCAAAGCACCATTCCGGGTGTCCTCCCAGCGCTCGAATCATATCCATTACATGGGTTCCCAACACCCATAGGTCTTCGCCTCCTCCCCGCCGATCTTCTTTGCCGCGCCCCCGATACTCCAATACTCGGCCAATCGCTCCATCGTGAATTAATTGCTTCACGATCTGAAGTTTTGGGCTGTAACGTGTGGGGAGAGCCAGCGCCAGCTTTGCATGGGTCCGTTCGCATACGCTGACGATTTCATCTGCTTCCGCAAGCGTTCTTGCCAGCGGCTTTTCCATATAGAAATGGATTCCACGCTCCGCCACAGCCACAGCCATGTCACGGTGCTGTTCGATCCAACGCGGGCAGAGTGCGACGATATCGAGTTGGACGGCGTCCAACATTTTCCTGTAATCGGTGAACTTCTGCTCAACTCCGAGCCGCTGAGCCGCCTTTTCCAGGCCGTTTGATTCAGGATCCGACACCGCCACGATTTTGCAGTTCGGGTGATCCAACCAAGCGGTGTCCAAGCCGTGTCCGTAATCGCCCCGGCCAGTGTGGCCAATGACTCCAATCCGATATTGTTTAGCCATAACAATGGTTTCGCAGATACTCGTCTATCCTAAAAATTGCGGCAGCATGGATGCGGTCTTCACGCATCTCTGTAAGACGGCGTATCGTCAAGTATGAAATTCTATCCGAGCGAAGGGTCGATGATGCCGAAACACTGCGCTGGAATTCCAGGCGCAATGTTTGTCCCCCGATACATCCTCATGAAGGGGCGCTGCTTGATGAAGCCGATACGGGTCGCGAGATCGGTGCCGCCAATGTTTGAATCAGGAATATCCCAGAAGAATGGGCCGGTCGCGGGACTAATGTCTAATGCGTTAATAAGTCGTTCGCCGATTGCCGCGGATTCGGCAACGATTGGTCCGACGTAGCTGGCTCTGAATCCCTGGCGCAGCATTGCGTATCCGCTTGATTCTCCTGTCTCCGCGCCTTCTACCTTTTGGGGTGGGGCGGCACTCAGTGGAACCCGAACACTCTCCGGCGCTTGAAAGGAGTCGGAGCTCGGCAGAATGTCGCTCCACCGCGGTTCATGGAAAGCTTTCACCGTCTGGGAATCGATTAGACTTTCGAGAAGTTCCATCCGCGTGGCGCCGAACGCCTGTTTGTCAAGTTCGGCGATGGAGTCGAGGGAGCCTTTTTCGAGCGGTCGAATACGGGGGTTTATTTCCTGACGATTCGATGGGATTTCCTCCGGACGGCAGGGCAACTCCCATCGCGACAGAGAATACTCATCGCAAAAACCGAACTGATCGTACAACGGTTTCCCGAGCGGTGTGGCATCCAGTTTGATGCATCGCACATCGGCAAGGTGATCGACGCACGCTTGAAGAAGGGCGCGAGCGACACCGCGCCTCCGGAAGTCGGGATGGACAAGCAGCATGCCGATCCATGCGAGGCTTTGGCCGAAGCGAGTCGTTGTTGCGGTACCGGCGGGCGAGCCATTCCACTCGGCGACGTAGCATCCCGTCGGATTCAGGCTCAGCAGTCGCATCCAGTCGGTTTTGGTTTGGTTCCAGTTCGCGATCGCTCGGACAGAATCCGCAAAACTGAGATCCCCCTCTGTCATTCCTCGAATCGTCACGGAATTATTCATGGTGGCTGAAACAGCATTAGTTCAGTGAAAAGCCCTTTGCCAAGGTTGGAAAGAAACACTAATGCTTGAACGAATGCAAGAGCTGGAACCGCCGGATTCTTTTCACGTAAGCGCTGTCATGGGATGGTTGGAACTGGGGAGTATTGCAGAGGCAAAAGAAGAGTTTGAGAAGATTCAAGAGTCTTATCGCGATTGTCCCGAAGTGTTGGAAGCGGAATGGCGCCTCGCTTCAGCAGTCAAAGATTGGGAGGCCGCTCTGAAGGTAGCCCAAAGACATGTGCTATCTGATCCGGACAATCCCAACGGATGGATCAACCAGTCCTATAGCCTGCACGAGATGATGAGAACTCAGGAAGCTTGGGATCGCCTATGGTCTGTGGCTGAACGTTTCTCCAAGTTGGGTGTTCTACACTACAATCTTGCCTGCTATGCCTGCCAGCTTGGCCACGAGGATGTCGCGAAAAAGTGCCTGAATCTTGCGATCCAATGCCAGAACAAGGGCCAAATCAAGCGGATGGCGCTCACGGATCCAGATCTTCAGCCACTTTGGCAATACGTCCGCGGCATTTGAATTTCGGAGGAATTGCGGCGAACTGAGGAACATCCGACAGCCTTGTGGCGAGACTGTGACCAGGCCGATGCCTGCAAAGAATTGACTCGCATTTCCGAAGGATAGCGTAAATAAGATGGGATAAAAAGATGAGCACTCCTTCAAATACTGACGCAGATTTGCTTTGTATAAACACGATTCGCACTTTGTCCATGGATGCCGTGCAGGCGGCTAATTCGGGACACCCGGGAACGCCCATGGCTTTGGCTCCCGTCGCGTTCGCGCTGTGGCAGCGGGTACTGAGATTTGATCCCGATGATCCGATTTGGCCAAACCGCGACCGTTTCGTTCTTTCCGCCGGGCATGCGTCGATGTTGTTATACTCGGTGTTGCATCTTGCTGGAGTAAAGGCTGTGAACGCCAAGTACGAGCAACTGGGCGAACTGGCAGTTTCCCTGGATGATATCAAGCGGTTTCGGCAGATCGATAGCCGGTGTCCGGGGCATCCTGAGTATCGGTGGACTTCAGGCATCGAGACCACCACAGGGCCGCTGGGGCAAGGATTGGCGACCAGCGTTGGAATGGCGCTGGCGAGCCGGTGGATGGCGGGGTATTTCAATCGGCCCGGGTTCGAGATGTTCGACTTCAATGCCTATTCAATCTGTGGTGACGGCTGCCTCATGGAGGGGATTAGCGGCGAAGCCGCGTCGCTCGCCGGGCACTTGAAACTCTCGAATCTCTGTTGGATTTACGACAGCAACCGGATTACGATCGAAGGGAAAACCGAGCTTGCGTTTTCGGAGGACGTTCGCGCCCGATTCACCGGTTACGGATGGAATGTCGTCCATGTTGAGGATGCGAACGATCTCAATAAACTCGGGCAGGCGTTCAAGGCGTTTCAAGATACGACCGATCGTCCGACATTAATCATTGTGGATAGTCATATTGGATACGGCGCCCCGAACAAACAGGACTCTCATTCGGCTCACGGCGAACCGCTGGGTGAAGAGGAAATTCGGCTGACAAAGAGGAATTACGGATGGCCTGAGGACGCGAAGTTTCTGGTGCCCGAAGGAGTTCGCGAGCACTTTCAAGCGGGTTTGGGAGACCGGGGGAGATCGCTTCGGGCCGACTGGATGCAAAAGTTTGAGGAATACAAGAAGGCTCACCCTGAATTGGCGGACGCTCTTTATAAAATGCAGCACCGGCAGTTGCCGGATGGATGGGAATCGTGTCTCCCGACGTTTCCGGCGGATGCCAAAGGATTGGCAAGTCGCGATTCTTCCGGGAAAGTTCTAAACGCTGTGGCGCAAAAGGTGCCGTGGCTCATGGGAGGATCGGCGGATCTCGCGCCGTCCACTAAGACGCGGCTCACGTTTGAAGGGGCTGGAGATATCAAGCCGGGCGGGTATCGAGGACGGAATCTGCATTTTGGCGTCCGTGAACATGCAATGGGAGCGCTCCTGAACGGTTTGGCGTTGAGCAAGGTTCGGCCTTACGGGTCCGGTTTTTTGATTTTTAGTGATTACGCGCGGGCCTCGATTCGGTTGAGCGCGATCATGGAAATCCCGGCGATTCATATTTTCACGCACGATTCCATTGGAGTAGGCGAAGATGGTCCGACGCATCAACCAGTCGAACAGTTGCCATCCTTGCGGGCGATTCCCGGACTGATCACGCTGCGGCCGTGCGACGCAAACGAGGTTGTGGAGGCGTGGCGGATGATCATGAAGCTTCGTCATGAACCAGTGGCACTGATTCTCTCGCGGCAGGCGCTTCCTACTCTGGATCGTTCTGTGTATGGGGCAGCTTCGGGGTTGGCAAAAGGCGCTTACGTTCTCGCAGACGCGCCGGATGGAAAACCGGAACTGCTTTTGTTGGCGACTGGAAGCGAAGTCTCGCTCTGCATAGAGGCGTATGAACAGCTCAAGAAAGAAGGAATCCACATCCGCGTGGTGAGCATGCCGTCGTTGGAGGTGTTCGCTCACCAGACGAAGGAGTATAGGGAGAGCGTATTGCCTCCGGGCGTAACGGCGCGAGTTGCCGTTGAGCAGGCGTCGGGGTTCGGATGGGAGCGTTATGTCGGACTCGATGGGCAAATTATCGGGATGAATACTTTTGGAGCTTCGGCGCCCCTAAAAGAGCTTCAGAAGAAGTTTGGGTTCACGCCAGAACGAGTTGTCGCTGTTGTGAAAAGTCAATTGGGACGCTCTTAACCGGCGAACCTTTAATAAGCAGTTGGGACCACAAACCGAAAGACACGCAAGGGAAAGCGTTTATGGAGAGCGAAAACGTCCGAATGTTGGACGCGAATCGGGACCATGAACCAATGATGGTGGGGCGACACTCTGCGGAGCCTTGACCCAGCCTTGAAGGGATCGAACAAGCATAAACGGTGCAATGGAAACACCAGAAAACCTCGAAGCCTCCGCCGTTTCCAAAAGCCAATTTCAGGCAGGCCGGAGACCCCGAGGAGAAGTCAGGGCTCCACAGAGTGTCGCCCCACCTAAGCGACTGTTCACGGGAAAGAGCACTATGTCACCGTGAGGGTGAACGCTCCTTTGGCTTCAGCGCTCTCTCTTTTAGCTGTATTCGTGGTTTAGGGAGGTGTTCGGTAGATCCTCAGATTCGGGATGGTTCGGGTTTCATAGGCGTGATACGGTTATTCTTCGATTCGAAATGCAAAGAGAAGAATAGGAATAAGAAAGAGAGATTGAACCAGGCGAAACGGAAGGTTCAGGAAAGGCGAGAGCAGATTGGGCGAAGAGAAGCGGAAGTGAAGGAGCGAGTTGCCGGGGCGGAGCGGGAGATTGCGGAGTTCAAGAAGCAAGGTCGCCTAGAGGAAGCTGAACGGCGTCGAAATGAAATGGGGCAAAGGATTGAGGGATTGGAGAAGCGGAAACGGCTTGAGATGGAAAAGGAGCGAAATGTCGCGCGAGAGCATGAAGGCGAGCTATTCCATCCGGCTCGGGAGGTCGAAGAACAACAGTTGCGGCTGGAGCATTTGCGCCAGGCGATCGAACACTTGCACGCGGCAGGAATGCATGAACCCGCAGAGCATCTCAGCCGCGATGCGGAGCGATGGGAACACGAAATTCACGCTCGGGAAGAACACCACGAACCGAAGAGCGATGTGGGCGAATTTCGAGAACACGTTGAGGCGAGGTTGGAGAAATTGGAACGAGCCTTAAAGGAACTGGGCGCCGGTCTTCGGGAACTCCAACAACGGGCGGAAGAGTTGGGCCGCGAACGGCGATAGACGACGAGTGGTCAGGGGTAGTTGGATACATGCCAACCGTTAGCTGACATTTCGCAGATGCTGCGGGTCACAGACCCGCGCTCCGGAGCGCGCCTCTGTGAGGCGCAGCACGTCCAATCAAAGCGGTTGCCAATGAATCGGATTGGCATGGTTTAATCAACATAGGCTAGCTTAACTTCCTCCCGCCTAAAGCGAAAAGCCCAGCAAAAGTGAGGTTTCCTCAAATTTGTCGGG
>JAQBVM010000330.1 GCA_027623095.1 Verrucomicrobiota bacterium | reverse complement strand
TTTCTTGCAAATCGGAGCTGTGGAAACGCTGGATTGCTTGGATGTCTCGGTGTTTCCATTGTGCCTGCTCGTTCGGTTTTTCGCCGCAAGGTTGATCTGGGCTCCACGGACTGGCTTCCCAAGCCCTGCAAGTTGGGTGCCCACATGAGATGTTCGCTTCGCGAAAAGCAGTGTCGCCCCACCGGACCGAAAGCCGGGTGAAGCTCGAATCTAAGTAGTTGCACCGTTCATTCTTAGTAGCTTGCCTGGGCTCACCAGCCTCCTTGCTCGTTTCCTCAATCTGATAAAAAAGACACTGCAGTTCAGACGCGTCCTGATTCAGAATGTAAGAAAGTCTGCTTCACCGCACGTTTTTCTTTGAGACGAGGCGTGTCCTCGGCTATAAATCCTCTAACTCTGGAATGTTATGAATTGGGCGCGCTCATGTTTCAATTTTTTCGTTTTGATCGGTGTGCTGACAGGCGGCGTGCATTTCAATGTTGAGGGCGAATCGGTTCCCAAAGCAGATGTCTCTGCGGGTGAGACTCTCTGGGAATCCCACATCGAGCCTCTTTTTAAGCAAAACTGCTTCAAGTGCCACGGTGGCGTTAAGCAAAAAGGGGGACTCGACCTGCGAACCCTCGATTCGGTTCGCGCCGGAGGGGATAACGGCCCCGTCGTTGTCGAGGGCAACCCGAATGAAAGTTTGCTCTTCAAGGTCCTTCAACCTGGAGCCGATCCTCACATGCCCCCCGATGAGGAGAAACAGTTGGCTTCACGCGAATTGAATCTGGTGGAAATGTGGATTCAACACATGAATTTGGGCGAAGCGGGGAGGGCGGCATTGAGATCGGATCGAATCGCGTCTGTCTCGAATCTAGACACTGTGCGTGTTTTGAGGAGACAAGCGCGGTGGGTACCGTATTGGACGATGCCGATTGCGGATGTGATCAATCGCTTCGTCAGAATGAGCTGGAAAGACGCCGGTAATCGACCGAGCCGGGTGTGTGACGACGCGACATTTGTAAGGCGTGTCTATCTGGATTTGGCCGGACGCATCCCGTCGTTGGACGAAGCAACTGCATTTATCGAATCGAAGGTAGTCGAAAAACGAACCGAACTCGTCGAGTCACTTTTATCGGGCGACGCTTATCCGCGGCATATGCGGGAGATATTTGACGTCGTGTTGATGGAGGAACGTGGCCAAAAGAGGGAAGGGGACCGGGAGTCGAATGGCTGGTACGAGTATCTTGAGTCTTCGTTTCGATCGAACCGCCCATGGGATGAGATTGTCCGAGCTCTTGTGCTGGCTCGTCCAGCCGGGGCTGAAGAGAGGGGTGCGCTCTGGTTTCTCTACGAGCGAAAGAACAATCATCAGGCAATGGCGGAAGCTGTTGCCCCTGTCGCGTACGGCGTTCAGGTGAGATGCGCGCAGTGCCATAATCATCCCTTGGCGAGTGAAATTAAGCAGAAGCACTATTGGGGTCTGGTTGCCGCGTTTAATCGGAGCAATAATGTGGAAACGGACGGCGGCTTGGGAATCGAGGAGTCGGCGATTGGCGGTTTTGTTAAGTTTACGAATCTGGAGAAAGAGACACAGCCCGCGGTATTAGCATTCCTTGACGGAACGGTCATTCCGGAAGACCGGCCTGAAGCGGATGAAAAGGAAGTGGATAGTTCGGATAAATATCGGATCCCGCCGCCGTTGGAAAAAGAAAAGCCCAAGGCTCCGGCTCGACCGCTGTTTTCCCGGCGCGAAAAGCTCGCCGAGGCCGTCGCTGAGAACAACCCACTTTTGGCCCGGGCGTTTGTGAATCGCATGTGGGCTCTTCTTATTGGGCGCGGGTTTGTGCATCCGGTCGATGAGATGGACTCGAAGCACCCGCCGAGTCATCCTGAGTTATTGGACTGGCTTGCGAGGGATTTTGAGCGAAGCGGTTTCGACGTCAAGCGATTGATTCGAGGCATTGTGTTGAGCCGGCCTTATCAACTTGATTCACATCCTCCAACGCAACCGGCCGCCGTTCCCGAGACGTTTTCGTATGGACTGGAAAAGCCTCTTTCGGCGGAAGTCCTGGCTCGATCCATTCTTGTTGCAACCGGCGACTGTTGCAGCCCCGATCGCAAGATTGCGGAAGAACGTGAGAAGGAGATTCGCAGAGCGTTTGAACCTGTATTTCCGGATCTGTTTCCAGTTCATTACAATGCGAACCTTTCCCAGGCCTTGTTTCTCTCGAACAGTGCGGTGCTCGATGATTTGCTGAAACCGCGTCAGGGAAATACTATTTCGAGACTAATCGAGATTCCGGATCTCAAGGAAAGGATTGGCGTCGCATTTTGGACGACGTTCGGTCGTGCGCCGGACGATGAGGAAATGAGAGAATCGGTTGCTTTTCTTGACGAACGGGAATCCGATCCTGAGGCGGGCATTCGGTTCTTGATGTGGGGGCTCTTGGCGAGCGCTGAGTTTCAACTGAATCATTGATGCGAAGTTTTTCTTGATGAAACACAACATCCAAAACTCCGGAATAGCAGCCTGCAATCCGCCCGAACATACGATGCATCGGCGGCTTTTCTTGGAAGGGATTGCGAAGGTGGGTGCCGCGTCGCTGATGAGCTGGAGTGGTTTGTTCTCGCTGCCGGCGTTTGCCGAGCAGGCTAAGCGTGAGCAGAAACACTGCATTTTGCTTTGGCTGTGCGGGGCGCCTAGTCAGTTCGAGACATGGGATCCAAAACCGGGCCGTCCCACCGGGGGGCCCTTTCGAAGCATTCCCACAAAACTGCCCGGAGTACATGTCAGCGAGCTGATGCCCAAGTGCGCGGGGATTCTGGACCGTCTCTCGGTTGTTCGTTCGATGAAGACCGAAGCCACGGAGCATTTTCAGGGGATCGAATTGCTAAATCGCGGGAGCGGTCCTCGCCCTCCGTTCACGCGGCCCACGCTCGGTTCTGTGCTCGCCCAGCAATTGGGAAATCTGGACAGTCCGATTCCAAACTTTGTTTTTCTGGATCCTTGTCCTGAAGGCAATGAATTCAAAAGCTTCAAAGCGGGAAATTGGGCGGGTTGGCTGGGTGCGCAATACGGCCCCGTCCGCGCGGGAGGCGAATATCAAATCCCGAACGTGGGGCGGCTTCCGGATATTACCGCGAGCGATCACGAGGAACGAGAGGCATTCCGGCGCTTTTTGACCCGCAAGTATGAGAACGAACGGCAAAGCGCCGCCGCGTCTTCCCAGAACGCCGCGTTCGAGCGGGTGAAAGGATTAATGAGCTGCGCGCCGCTGTTTGACTTGGAGCGCCTTCCCGCGAAAGACAAAGCCAAATACGGGCCTGGAGCCTTTGGCATGCATGCGTTACTCGCCCGGCACTTGGTCGAGAACGGAGCGCCGTTCGTCATGGTCGCCAATGGAATGCCCTGGGATTGCCATGTGATGAATCACGAGATTCACCAAATGCTCGTTCCCGAATTGGACCGCGTGATTTATCATCTCGTAACAGACCTCGAAGAACGTGGGCTTCTCGACAAAACGCTGGTTGTCATGATGGGGGAATTCGGGCGCACTCCATGGCTCAATGCTTCCCGAGGCCGCGATCATTATCCAAACGCGTGGAGTTTGGCGATGGCGGGGTGCGGGATTCAACGCGGAGTGGTGGTTGGCGCCACAGACGAAGATGGCATCGATGTCACGGAAAAACCGTTCAACGAAAAGAACCTGTTTGCCACGATATTCTCCGCGCTCGGAATTGATCCGTACCAGGAATATGATTTGCCCAATTTGCCGACGTTTCATCGAGTCGAAGAGAATGCCGAACCGATTCGTGAGATTCTGCTCTAGTCGTTTTCATAACCCGAATCCGGAAAGCTATGCAGGAAGAGACCGCGACGACGACCGAAAAGCCGCTTGAAGTAAAGACTGAACTGCTCAAGACAATCAAACTGCCAACAGCCGTCCTTGGAGTTGACGTCTCCGCGGACGGTCAACAGATCGTGGCAGCATGCCTTGATGGTGGGGTGTACATCGTCGATGCAGAGACGGAAGAAACGCGGCTTTTGGAGAAGCATGATAGCTATGCTTCCGGTGTTGCGCAGGTTCCGGGAACGTCCGTTGTAATTTCGGCTGGCTTTGACGGCGTGCTCAAGTGGCACGATATCGAAGAGAAGCGGACGATTCGGTCGGTCAAAGCACATGAATTCTGGAGCTGGCAGATGGCAGTTTCAAACGACGGATCGCATGTGGCGTCCGTGACAGGCCAGTATCTGACAGGCGGCTACAAATATGAACCCGCAGGCGAGACCGAAGGCTCTGTTGCCGTGTTTAATGTTCAGAGCGGTGACCGGGTCTGTTCCTTGGCGCATGTTCCGCCGGTTCAGTCTGTCGCCATTAGCCCGAATGGCCGATACTTGGCGGCAGCAAATTTAATGGGAGAAATCCGGGTTTGGGAGCTTCCGACGGGGAAACTCTTGGCCAACTGGACGACTCAGGATTTAACGAGTTGGGGCGTCATTAAGAGCCATTGCTATATCGGCGGAGTTTACGCGATGGCGTTTCTCGGCGACGGAACGGAGCTGATCGTCTGTGGGATGGGCCCCATGCGAGATCCGATGGCTGGCAACGGCAAACAGACTTGGCAGAAATTCGCGTGGACAGAATCGCCTGTCCGAAAAGTGGATGAAATTCACGAAGGGGATCACGGGCGAGGGCTGCCCGAGACTGTGTCGGTGCATCCGTCGGGCCGATTCTTCGTGATGGCCGGGCGGCTCGCTCAAGGAAAATGGAACGTCGCCTTTTTCGAGACCGGCACAGGAAGAATGCTGCAATCGATGGACGCGAAAAATAGGATCACAAAAGCGGTGTTTAGCGGGGATGGCAGCAAATTGTTCTTTGGTGTCGCAGAGGGGCAGCCAAAGAAGAAGGAAAACGGAGTGTTTCCCGACTTCGGGAGGATTGCCATTTTTTCGGTCGCTTAGTGTTTTCGAACATCTGAAGAGATCCGATGTCGTTTGCGTCCTTGGAGTTCTTCATTTTTCTCCCGGTCGCTTTTGGCCTTTACTATATCGGCAAGAGTACGCGCTGGCAGAATTTCGTTTTAGTGGCGGCAAGCTACTTCTTCTACGGTTGGTGGGACTATCGATTTTGCCTGCTGATGCTCTCCTCTTCTTTGTTCGACTATTTTGGAGGGCTGGCGATTGCGACCTTTAGAAACGAGCGACCTCGGAAAGTCGCTCTTTGCGCGACACTCGCTCTTAATCTGCTTCTTCTGGGCTTCTTTAAATACTTCAATTTCTTTGCCGACAGCCTCGCTATTGCGATTGCCGCCGCCGGTTTCGAAATCAACACAAGCACGCTGTCGATCATTCTTCCGATCGGCATTAGTTTTTACACCTTTCAGACGATGAGCTACACGCTCGATGTCTATCGCGGCGTTACTCCGTCCCAGAAGAACCTGTTGGATTATCTGGCATTTGTTTCGTTCTTTCCGCAATTGGTCGCGGGACCGATTGAACGGGCAAGGAGTCTATTGCCTCAGTTTAAACTCGTTCGGTCGTTTTCGCGACACGAAGCGGAAAATGGATGCCGCCTCATTCTCTGGGGCTTGTTCAAGAAGATGGTGCTGGCTGATAATCTGGCAGCATTGGTGGATCCAGCATTTGCGAGTCCCGATCAATCCACCGGTGCTTCGCTTTTTCTAGCAACTGTCGGTTTCGCTTTTCAAATCTATTGTGATTTCTCGGCCTATTCCGACATCGCGACTGGAGCGGCTGCGCTGTTTGGCATTCGACTGATGCGGAACTTCGACACGCCCTATTTTTCACGATCGGTTGGCGAGTTCTGGCGGCGCTGGCACATTTCGCTCTCCACATGGTTCCGGGACTATCTATATGTTCCGATGGGAGGGAGCCGGTTGGGAATTGGAATCACAATCCGAAACCTCTTGTTGACGTTTCTTCTGAGTGGACTCTGGCACGGCGCCGCTTGGAAGTTCGTGCTTTGGGGCGCTCTTCACGGGTTTTATTTGAGCGCCGCTTGCTGGTTCCGAGGCAGAAATTGGGAGAAGCACTCCGCGGACAACAATCTTGGAATAAACCCGAAACTGGGCTGGATCGACTTGCCTTCAATTCTCTGGACCTTCGGTCTGGTTTGCGCCGGATGGATTCTTTTCCGGGCTGATTCCGTGAGCGATGCAGGCTTTATTTTTCGCCGAATTGCAAGTGGCGCCTTCACCGGATTGTTCTACTCTGAATTGTGCGGCTTGGTTGTTCAGCATTCTGCAATCCTTGGCGCTCTCGCTTTCTTTGTCGGTCTCGAATGGTGGAACCGGGATGTTCGCAATCCGATGCCCCTGCCAGCTCGATCGGCGGCCTTGCGCTGGTTGGTCTATACAGCACTTTTCTGGGCCGTTATTCTGTTCGGCACAAAGCAAACCGCCGATTTTATCTATTTCCAGTTTTAGATGCCGAATTTCATTGTATGAGACAATTCGCTGGCAAATGTGCCGCGTTCCTGGCGCTTCAGACAGCGGTCTTTGCATTGCTTCTTGTATCTTACGACCGATCGACGGAATCGAATTATCTGGCCGCCGCATTCGAAAAGCATGCGCTTCTCAATCGTACGCCGGCGCCGCGTGTTATTCTGGTGGGAGGATCAAATCTAGCGTTTGGCATCGATTCCGAGCGATTGGGAGATGCGCTCGGAATTGACGCCGTAAATATGGGGTTGGCCGCAGGTTTCGGAATCGATTTTATGCTTAACGAAATCGAGCCTGAGTTAAAACGAGGAGACGTTGTTGTGCTCAGTCTCGAGTACGACCGCTTTTCAGGAGGATATAATCCGCTCAACTTGCGGCAGATCGTCGAGTACCGTCCGGAGAGCGTATTTTATTTGGAACCGAATCAATGGAATCGGGTTCTTCTGCGTGGCGGACTTTCGATCGTCGGGGGAATCGGACGGCGCGCCTTGGGCCTCGGTTCGGCGCTGAATTCCGGACAATCTGATTCCCCAGCTTATGCGCGGTCCGGATTCAACCGATGGGGAGACCTCACCTCTCATCACGGAATGAAGGCAACGTTCGCAGGAAACCCGCTTGGATCGGATGAGACGTTGCGCCCTGATTGGATACCTGGAGAGACTCTTATGAGAAAGCTCCGAACTTTCGCGGAAAACTGCCAGCGAAAAGGAGTTCAATTTGTGTACTCGTGCCCGCCGCAACCACCCAATATCTTGAGCTTCGAGAAGGAAACGATTACGTTGATTATTGAACGGCTTTTGACAGTTCCGAATCTCATCCTTCTTGATCGACCGGAGAACCATGTTTACCCGGATGCTTTGTTCTTCGACACCGGCTACCACCTGACGCACGAGGGCGCGAAGTTGCGCACTCTAAAACTGATCGAGGCGCTGCGTAAAGTGATCCCGAAACGACGTCCTGACGGGACCAAGTAACCTAACGTGACTTCACAAAGTTCCCGTTTTCGCAGTTTCCCGGGGGCGCATCTCCGAATGAGGACACGCCCGAACCGCTTCTTCTTCTTCGGATTGAGGAGAGGAGCGCGGAGGCTGGTGATTCCAGGAGAACTATTGGGGAGAAATGCTGCACC
>JAQBVM010000329.1 GCA_027623095.1 Verrucomicrobiota bacterium | reverse complement strand
CCGCCTATCAAGCCTCAAACGCACATTCGGACCTCAAAACTACCCACTCGACTTCCAGAAGACCCGTTCATAGTTTGAGTAGATATTAACAATTTGGATGGAACGTTGCTGGCGTGCCGCGGCATGCCGGAAGATTTCAACAAAGGTGAATTCGCTCTGAAGCCTGCTCACGTTCGCGAAGTGGCCGGACTCATTTACATCTGTCTTGCCGAAAGTCCGCCCGAGTTTGCGGGAGCTCAGCGAATCCTTTCAGGCTTGGCCAAGCTGATCGATTCGAACGAATTGGAGCGATTGAACCTGAGCGCCCGATGACGACGAACATTCCAGATTCTGAATTCATCATTAAACCGAAATCGACTTATGAAGTCAGACTCCTTTCGTCGTCCCGCTGCACGGGCTCCGAGCGCTTTCACTCTTATCGAACTGCTTGTCGTGATTGCCATCATTGCAATCCTCGCCGGCATGTTGCTGCCGGCGCTCAGTCGCGCCAAAGAGAAAGCCAAGCGCATTGGCTGCGTCTCCAATCTCAAACAGCAGGCGCTGGCTTTTCAAATGTACGCAGATGATTTTCGCGATACTTTCCCCACAGCCGACCAGACGACCGCTTGGAAGCTCGATGCGCTCTATGTCATGAGCAAAGAGCAAGCTTTGTCACTGATTAGTTATGGCATGGAAGGTGGTGGGATTCGGAAAAATACCGCGCAGTTTGAGGCTGAGATCAAACAGCAGAAAGCGCTTCCCACGACGTGGCGTTGTCCCTCGCGCAGCGATCCTCCGAGGCTCTTCGATGAGAAGGGACTGTTGCACATCGACAATTACATGATCTTGACCGGCCTTCGCGGGAATGGCCCCAAACCCGATCCGCGTTTCAAAGGGATCCACTCGCCCGCGAAGTCCAGCGACCCAATCGGACCCATTACCGCCGATCACACGCAAGTGTTCCCGGCTCAAAAAGCGTGGATCTCGAACCACGGCAGCAAAGGCCCGCTGCCGGCGCTCGGCCAAGTCGATCTCGGCAACTCGCCTGCGGGCGTGAACGAAGCGTTCAGTGATGGGCACGCCGAATGGGTCAATCAAAGCCGCTTCGAACGCGCCGGGCCAAAATTGAGTTACGCCAAGGCGCGTTGGGCCTCCGGTTGGCCGTGGGATTGGGCTTGGGTTGAATAATCCTTTTTCTATGACACTCATTTCAGATTTCAAACAGGCCTTGATCTCAGTGATTCTTTGCTCGATTCCCGCCTCGGGAGCGGAGCCCAGGAACGCGGATTGGAAGGTGTATCTCGGCGGGAAGGAACGAAGCCTCTACTCACCGCTGCAACAGATCAATCGCGAGAATGTCTCCAAGTTGGAGGTAGCCTGGACCTATGCGACGGGCGACAGCGGAGAATACCAGGCGAACAACCTCATCATCGATGGCGTGCTCTACACCCCGTCGCCCTCGCGAAAGGTCATCGCCCTGGAGGCGGCCACGGGGCGGGAACTTTGGAAATGGGATCCTGCCGGCGAGCGCTCCGGCAAAGGAAGCGGACGCCAGCGGGGATTGGTTTATTGGGAGAACGATGCCGGCGGGGAGCGTCGATTGCTCACCGGGGTGGGTCGATTCCTTTTTGCGCTGGACCCAAAAACGGGCGAGGTGATCCGCGACTTTGGTGACAACGGGTCTGTTAATCTCGATTCCGGATTAAACACGCCCGGTGTCATTTACCAGGATTCGCTGATCCTGGGTGGCGTGGGCGGCCAGGGCGCCGTTCGCGCATTGGATGTCAGAACCGGCAAACAGCGTTGGATTTTTCACCTGATTCCCCGGCCCGGCGAGATAGGCCACAACACCTGGCCAAAGGATGCCTACACGACGGCAACGGGCGTCATGCCCTGGTGCGGTCAGTCGCTCGACGAAGTGCGTGGCATCGTCTATGTCGCAACCAAGACCGCCGAACCGGATTTCTACGGAGGCAATCGACATGGAATGAACCTATTTGCCAACTGTGTGGTCGCGCTTGACGCCGCCACAGGTAAACGGCTCTGGCATTACCAAATCGTTCACCATGATCTGCTGGACAAGGATCTTCCCTGCCCGCCGATCCTGTTGACCGTAAATCACGGAGGCCGGAAAATAGATGCTGTGGCCCAAGGGACAAAACACGGGCTGCTGTTTGTCTTCAATCGCGTGACGGGCCAGCCACTTTGGCCGATCGAGGAGCGGCCGGTCCCACAATCGGATCTGCGTGGTGAAGAGGCCTGGCCTACGCAACCCTTCCCCACCAAACCTCCTCCCCTGATGCGCCAGCGTTACACGGAGGCGGATGCCTCAACCATTTCGCCGGAGACGTATCAATTGACTTTGGATCGCGTTCGAGCGTCGCCCAATTTGGGACCTTTCCCCGCACCGGGCTTGAACGAGACGGTCATGTTTCCGGGGTTCGATGGCGGCATGGAGTGGGGCGGCGGCGCGGCCGATCCGGATGGCGTCTATTACGTCAATATCAACGAGATGCCCTGGCTCCTGCAGATGGTGGAAACCCGGCGAGCCGACGGCACTCCGCTGCTCCCGGGAGAACGCGATTACATGATCTCTTGCGGTCCCTGCCATGGCTTGGACAAAAAGGGCAATCTCGCCGGCGGATTCCCGTCGCTAATCGATGTGGCAAAGCGGAAAACCCTTGCCGAGATCGAACAAGTCACCCGCGATGGCGGCGGGCGCATGCCTGGCTTCCCGCAACTTTCCGAAGCCAGTCGCGCAGCCATCCTGAACTACGTGTTGAATGAAAACCCGCCCCCAGCATCCCTGCAAAACGCCGGAACATCAACTGCCTCGACCAGTCAGGCCCCGAGTTACGCGTTCGGAGGATTTCGTCGATGGCTCGATCCTGAAGGTTACCCCGCGATCAAACCGCCGTGGGGAACACTTAACGCCGTGGACCTGAACACTGGGGAAATCAAATGGAAGGTGACCCTGGGCGAATATCCCGAATTGACTGCCCGAGGTATTCCACCGACCGGCACGGAGAACTACGGCGGGCCAATGGTGACGGCAGGTGGGCTCCTCTTTATCGGGGCCAGCGCGGACGAAATGTTCCGGGCCTTTGACAAGAACACCGGCGAAATTCTTTGGCAAACGAAGTTGCCCTTTGGGGGCAACGCGACTCCCAGCACTTACATGGTCGATGGCCGGCAATATGTCGTCATTTCCGCCGGAGGCGGCAAGTCCGGCCGTCCGCACGGCGGGAGCTTGGTCGCCTTCGCGTTGCCGCAAGCAGAACGATGATCTCAATGATGGCACGAACCGGAGGAGCGAACCCATCCGCAACGATTCCCATTTTTCCGCGGATGGGTACAAGACGCTGGGAAAGCGTTTTGCGACGACCACGCTCGGATTGATCAGACAGCACGCTACACCTCCAGCTCGATCGGTCCGTTTGACCGGTAGGTCGCCGTACGGCTAACCATGATTGAGAAAACCGACCACCGATTGAACAGAGTTAAACGCCCCGTACAACGCGAGTAGGAATAGAAGCGCCATAACTCCGTTTTCCCACCAACGGTTTTGATAGGCTTCGCCAATATACTTTCCACTAGCCGTGATCCACCACAAACCGCCAGCAAGAACGGGAAGCAGAACGACCTGCCCGCTGTTGGCCACCAAAGTCAGGGTGACAAAATCCGGCATCCCTGGAATCGTCCAAATCAGAGGAGGTATTAGACACCAAAGAACCATCCATCGATACAGCGGATGCGCCCGGTACTCGGAAGTGATCTTCACATCGGAACCCGCCCTCCATCGCAACCAAGCATGACTTCCCATCGAACCCAGCCCGACCGCATGACCAATAATCGAGGTATAAACCGCCGCAAAGATACCCAGGTAAAACAACACTCGACCGCCCTCCCCCAGAATCCCGCTCAGCAAACGAGGAAGATCATCCAATTCTTTGATCTGCTTGTCGGGGTACAACACTTCCGCCCCGAGGATCCAGACGGCGAGGTTGAGCACTAGCATCACGATCACCGCGAGAAGAAAATCGTAAAACTGCACCTTCCGATATTGAGGTCCACGCCATCCCTTTGCCTCCAGGAAATAGGGATAGGCAAGATTCATGAGCGAACCGCCCACAGCTCCAATCATCGCCCCGGCAACGAGCAACGAATTGAACTTCCCCTGCTGCCCTGGCATTTCTAATCGAAACAACCCCTGCATCATTTCAACCGGACTGAACCCAACCCATACCGCCGAACCCACAAACGACACTGCCAGCACCGCGAGGAATACTTTAAAAACAAGCTCCATCCGCTGATAGGTCGGTTGAAACAAAAGCATGAGCGCGCTGCCGTTGCACAGAATCGCCCACTGCCACGTCTGACCGAACCCAAATAGATTCCGGCACGATTCTCCAGCACCAACGGTCATGTACGACTCGTACACATGCCCCATCGCGAAGGCCGCGAACAAGAGCATCGGCGCATACCATGGGTGCAACCGCGCCAGTCCGTCCAGCACACCCTCCCCGTGTTGATTGCACAATTGATACCGCGCAATCAACGAGACAAAAATGAACCGCATGAATACCGCGACCACCAATACCCAAAGAAGCGAATAACCGTAGTTGCTGCCGGCCACCCCCATATCAACAACGTCCCCGGCACCCAGCCATGTCAAAACCACGATCAAGCCCGGGCCGAAAGACCGCACATACTCCATGAACGAACGTGGCACAGGAGGAGCGGATGGATTGTCAGGAGGAGAACCATTCATTTGAGTACAAGAAATGGTGGGCGATGAGGGATTCGAACCCCCGACACCCTGCGTGTAAAGCAGATGCGCTAACCGCTGCGCCAATCGCCCATTGACCGCTGAGTTCCAACGGACCGCTACTATGCCCAATTTCGTCTCATCGGCAAGAGGATTACGAAAAACCCCAAGACGGGGCGCACGAAAGAATACTTTTGATAGCATTCAATCGAGAGGAACCAGGCGATGGCTCTCGTTCTTCGTTACCTTCGTTTCCTTTTGTGACTGGTTTTCTTTGGATGACTGGACGGGGAAATCTCCGCGTAAGGAATCAATCTAGGCGCGTCGCCAATCGCAACGCAAACAATCGCAAATCACGTTCATTCGGATATCCCAGAACGAACCCCAATGAACTGCAGGCCCATCAACCGGCAATTCAAGACCCTCGGGGATATGGCCGTCACTTCTCCGGTGGGATTGCGAAGTGGTAAACGCCGGGGTTCCGAATGCCATTGAGTCTCGCGGCAATTTCCTGAGCATATGGACTAATTTCCGGCCAGTTACCGCTGCCCGGGATAAACACGCTCATCTTGAGGCCGACAAGTTTCTGCTGGTGCCGGAGATTCTGGTCCGTCGTGACGAAGAGTTCAAAGCCTTCCGCCACCGCCAAAGATAGCGATTCCCCGTTCTTCTTCTGCGCCCATCTGAGTTGATAGGCGGTCGTCACATCGTTTCCAGGAAGATGCAGCCGCAATGGCTTGGGTACGCCCTGGTCAAAAAGGACTTTCAATCTTGGCGAGTTGGAGCAAGGCGAAGTTCAAAAGCCGCCTCCAATTGTTCGGTTGTCACGCCTTCATACCATTCCGGAAACTCTGCAAGCGTGCCGCCGCGATCGAGGTGATCGAAGAAGGTCTGCGCAGGAACACGGGTTCCTTTGAAGACCCAAGCTCCACTCATCACTTCCGGGTCTTGCGAAAAGACTTCGCACAAGCTGGAAAGACGGTTCATATTCCAAAAATGGACAGACCCGATTGAACCGTCGATCCTTGATATCGGACCGGAACAACGAACCAGGGATGGCGCATCCCACTGAAGGTGATCAAGGCGACCCATTGGCCATCGATTTCGGCGACGAAGTGAAGGCTTTGACCTCCCAGCCGCGCGCTATGAAGATAATGATCGTCTTCCAACCGTTGATCAAAACGCTCCCGCTCTTCGGGCAGGATCAGGCGCACGCCAATCCGGCGCAGAAGCTGGGCTTCGGGCACTTTTTCATGCTTTGGCATCCCCACCTTCCGCCAAAAGCCGGCTTCCAAGTCTAGTCATTTCTCGAGCGAACTCTATCGGTCAACTTATTGCTTATCCAGATGAAGTAGCCGTGCGACGGCGTGGGTGGACCGTCGTGCGCCCCAAGCCGCCCGATTCTACCTCGTGCGAAAGAATCCTTAACCAATTCCGTTGAATGAACGTCTATCTCCAGACTGGAGAGCTCACTCTCTACTCTAACTGATAGACAACAATCGACCGCACAGAAAAACTTATGATGAATTTGAACATGATTCGAGGAATAGCAGGAATTCTACCCATCGTTCTCGTGGCAGCCTGTTCCAATCCCGCCGATAACACCCCGGAAGCGTCGGTAAAACCTGCAGCCACAATTCAGGAAGGCGCGCCGGTTGCTGATTCAGCTCAAGTTTCGGGAACCAGATTCTCAATTCAACCCGGCTCAAAAGTGGAATTCGTGGGATCCAAGGTTACGGGAAGCCACAGCGGTGGATTCGAGAGGATCGCCGGGGAATTCATTGTTGCCGATGGAAAACTCGCAAGCGCCGGCCATAAGATCCTGATCGACATCCCATCGATATGGTCGGATTCCGGACGGCTCACAGGTCACTTAAAGAGTCCTGATTTCTTCGATGCGTCTCAATACCCTATTTCAACGTTCATTGCCACTTCGGTTGAGGAACATAGTGGAAACCATACGGTGGCCGGCAATCTGACACTTCACGGAATCACGAAGAACATTACCTTTCCGGCAAAAGTCTCCGTCAGCGACACCATGCTCACTGTGAGCGCTGAGTTCCATATCAACCGATTCGACTTTGACATGAAATACTCCGGAAAGGCGGATGATCTTATTCGCAAAGAGATCGTTCTCAAACTGGATGTCAAAGCAGCGCCGGGAACGGTGGACTTCGCGGCTTTCGAAAAGGCTGCGCAATCGACTGCCCAGTAAAGAAAAATACCGCTGCTTAACTGCGTTTCGCACCCGTGATGGGCGCGGGGCGTTCAGCTTCACAGAGTGTCGCATCTTTGAGCAGGCGGCAAAATTCCTTTTTCGTAACGTGATGGTGGGTGCCAATCCGGGAGTGCGGGCTATCGGTCGCCTTGTAGTCCACGGACAATCGCTCCAGCCGAACGATGCGCACGTAGATGTCGCCTCGCTTCCAGACCTGGCTCTGCTGCAATTTCATCTTCATGGCTCCAGAACCTATCATGATTGGGCTGCCGCAATCAATACAGCGGCGGCGGTGAAACCCTCCCATTTGAAGGACAACGGTCTCGCATATTGGTGAAAAACGAACCTTGCATTTGGATTCTATCCAATTCCGAAGGACACAATAAAGCGACGTGAAAGAAGCACGTTGGAACCGGGTGACAACGCCGGGATTGATCAGATTCTTTGCGAGAATGTTTCTCCTCCTTGTGCTGATTCTTCGATCGGAATCAGGACTCGTTTTCATCCTCGATCAGCAGGGCTCCACTGAGTGTCTCCCCACCATTATTGGTTCATGGTCCCGACCCGTTCCCGAGAATCAGGGATGTTCTCCTCTTCTACTTCCAAAACAGCATCTTAAAAGTATTCGCGAGCACTCCCCATATCGAAATGAATCGATCCGAAATGCTCATGGCGAATTGCGCCAAAAGAATTGTTACCCTGGCTGGGTGGCTGAGGAGGGGAAAATGATTCGTTGCGC
>JAQBVM010000328.1 GCA_027623095.1 Verrucomicrobiota bacterium | reverse complement strand
GGTCCGGTACGACGAATCTCTGATGCCTGTTGACGAAACTGGAGACTGGGAACCGTTCAAACTGTCCGTGCGCTACGAGTGTGAGGGGTGCGGGCACCAGTTCCTTCCACATGAGAAATTGAAACTCCTGAAGACCTGCCACAAGCACGTTCGCAATCCGAACGCTTTGCCTGAGCACGAAAGTATGCACTGGAACCAGCTTGCGATGCCGTGGGCGTCATGCGGGTGGGACAATATCGCTGTGAAATTCTGTCAGGCTATGAAGGCTTTGACGGTCGGGAACATTGAGCCGTTACGATCCTTCGTCACCGAGACGCTGGGCGAGCCGTGGCGCGAAGTGCGCGGGGAGAAAGCAGAAGAATCCGACATCCTAAGTAGGTGCGGTGATTACACTATGGGTCAGGGGTGGACCGATGGAAAGCAAGCGGCAATTCTGACGGTTGACGTGCAGAAGGGTTTTCTCGTTACTGTGCTGCGACAGTATCGACCTGGGCGCGAGTCCAGATTACTCAATGCCTGCCGAATGCTCGACTGGTCGGAACTTGAACGATTCGCAGACGAGCACGGGGTGCCGGCTGAACTTGTATTCGTTGATACAGCGTTCGGCGACCAGACACGACCGAACGACGACAACAAAGCGCTGTCCGCGTGTCACGAGCACGGCACATGGATCAACGACCAATGGCGGGGGTGGAACCCTATGATCGGACATCGGGCTAAGGACTTCGCAATGCAGCAGGACGGGAGAGTTATCAAAACGCATTGGAAGCTGGAACTTAAAACGCTCGGACCAGGAAAAGTCATTCACCGTTACCAGTGGAGCAAACTGCACTACACCGAGAAGCTTTTCCTAGGATCGATCAGCGGCGACGGGGCGCGGTGGACCCTGCCGAAGGACGTGCCTGCGGAATACATTCGACAGATCCAAAACGTTGAGCGCGTGAAGATAGTCGATCCCGTGACTCACGCAGTAGATTACGAATGGATTGAGCGCGGGCGGCATGACTATCCAGACTGCGAGAAGATGCAGGAAGTCGCGGCGGATATTTGCGGAGTATGATTATGAAAACCAAAAGATACATCGTTCTGATTTCAGGCATTGGAGATCCATTCGGTGCTTGTAATCAACAAGAGTGGCGGGTGCTGAAATGCAATAACGATACTAAAGCGATTCAGGCAGCCCAGAAGCTGTATGAACAATCGGGAGGGAAGGATAACGTTGCGAGCATCGGAGTCTATCCGATCGGGGATGGATTGAAGTTACCATTTACATTATGAAAGCCACGCAGAAACACACCGAATCTCTGACTGATTACCAATCATTCCTAGAACGTAAAACGCATCTCGGAAATCAGTCCGGCTTCAAGCCGTTATTCATGCCGGAATTCCTTTTCCCATTCCAGAGAGCACTCACGACATGGGCCGTCGAGAAGGGGCGGTGCGCCATCTTCGCTGATTGCGGGCTCGGGAAGACTCCGATGCAGCTCGTTTGGGCTCAGAACGTCGTCGAGAAGACATGCAAGCCGGTTCTAGTGCTGACTCCGCTTTCCGTAGGGGCGCAGACCATCCGGGAGGCTGCCAAGTTCGGGATCGAGGCGAAGCAGTCGAGGGATGGAACGGTCGCCGCGCCGATTACGGTAACGAACTATCAACAGCTTCACAAATTCGACTGGAAGGAATTCAGCGGCGTGGTCTGCGATGAATCATCGATTCTGAAAAACTTCGACGGCTCAATCAAATCGCAGGTAACGGCTTTCATGCGGAAGCTACCGTATCGATTGCTTTGCACAGCAACCGCGGCGCCTAATGATTACATAGAACTCGGAACGTCGAGTGAGGCGCTAGGGGACTTGGGATTCATGGACATGCTCAATCGGTTTTTCAAAAAGTCTGAGCAGACAATGAGCAGGCGCGAGGAGTTTCGATCCGGTCTTTACAGATTCCGAGGTCATTCTGAAAAAGACTTCTGGCGGTGGATTTGTTCATGGGCGCGGGCGGTGCGAAAGCCTTCCGACATCGGGTTTCCTGATGACTCATACCTGTTGCCGGAATTGCAGACGGTGGAGCATATCATCACGTCGCGGACGAGGAACCCTGATTTCCTTTTCGATATGCCAGCGGTAGGTCTTGCGGAGCAGCGTAGCGAACGGCGGCGGACGATTGTCGAGCGGTGCGAGCAATCGGCATCGCTCATTGTGAATACTGGAAAGCCAGCCGTCGCTTGGTGCCACCTCAATGAAGAGGGTCATATGTTGGAGAAGATGATCCACGGCGCGGTGGAGGTTGAGGGCAACGATTCTGACGAGTTTAAGGAGGAGACTTTTGAGGCGTTTGCTTCGGGACAATTACGAGTCCTCATTTCAAAGCCAGTCATCGCCGGATTCGGTCTGAACTGGCAACATTGCGCGCACCAAACCTTCTTTCCGTCACACTCATTCGAGCAGTGGTATCAGGCAATCCGACGATGCTGGAGGTTTGGTCAGACTCAACCGGTTCGCGTCGATATAATTTCCAGCGAAGGCGAGGCCGGAGTCCTTGCCAACCTCAACCGCAAGGCGCACCAAGCCGAACAGATGTTTGCGAAGCTCGTTGAACTAATTAACAACGAACTACGCATCGAAAAAAGCAATACGAACACCAAGCAACTAACTCAACCGAACTGGTTATGAAAAAACAAATGATACCGCAGGAAATTCTAATCACTCCCTTACTAGCGGCTCAGTGGCTTCAATTCAACACAGGCAACCGAAACCTACCCGTAAACAACTCCAAGTATTACGCAGAATTGATTCGCAAGGGAGAGTTTCTGACAACTCACCAGGCTCTAGCCTTTACCGGAGACATCGAAAGTCCCGGAAGGCTATTAGACGGCCAGACGAGGCTCACCGCAGTTATCGCAACCGGCAAGCCGATCAAGCAATGGGTTTTCTGGAACGCGCCAGAAGTCACGTTCGCCGCGATTGACGGAGGAAAGCCGAGAAGCTTTGTAGATCATAACCCGGATTACGACAAGCAGAGCATCTCTGTTGTAAATGTGTTCTGGTGGCTTTCCCAGCCATCGGTCAAAAGAATAACACGCACCGACGCGGACAAGATTTGGAACGCTTTTGGACAGCAGTATCAGCAGCTAATTGATTGCTGTCCAACGGCACGAAAAGGACTTACATGCGCCGCAGTTAGAGCTGCATTCTGTCTTTGCATGTATCAAAACCAATCGCAGGCGGTAGAGATAGCAAACATTTACCGAAACCTTGCGCTTGAAAAGGCGGAAAATCTGCCAGTTGCCGCGACGCGCCTTTGCTTTAAGCTATTAACCATCGTCGGCGCCGGACTAGAGGCGGTCAGGGTGCAGTTTCCGTTTACACACAAAGCAATCACGCCGTGCAACTGGTCTCTTACAAAGCTGTATGGGCCGGAATCTGACTATTTTCAAACCCTTACAAAGACAATCAAATCCGCCGCAAACCTGTAACACTATGAACGAACCTATCATCAACCAAACTATCACGCCGAAATATGCCCTGTATCACGGCGATTGCATTTCCGTGATGAAATCGCTTCCCGACGAGAAGATTGACCTCAGTGTATATTCCCCACCGTTCTGTGGGCTCTATAACTACTCATCGAGCGAGCGCGACCTAAGTAACTGCGCCTCCTATCAGGAATTCTTTGTCCACTACGGCTACGTCGTGGCGGAGATTGCAAGACTCACAAAGCCTGGACGGATTACAGCGGTTCATTGTATGGACGTTCCAGGGAGCGGAAACGGTGAGACGGCGCGGATGGGATGCGGAGCGAATGCTGGAACTGGGCTCATCGACTTTCCTGGAGACATCATCCGATTGCATGACGATCACGGGTTTCAATTTATGGGCCGACGCGCAATCTGGAAAGAACCGCTCGGCGTCCGGTTGCGAACGATGGCGAAGGGACTGGCTCACGCTCAGATTGTGGAAGATTCGACACTTTGCGATGTTGCCGGCGCCGACTACCTACTAACATTTCGCAAGAATGGAGAGAACGCTATCCCGGTGAGCCATCCGACGGGACTCCACTCCTACGCTGGCGAGCGGGTCATTCCTCACGATCTTCAGCAATGGAAGGGGCACGCGGGAAAGCAGACTGAGAACCGCTTCAGTCATTGGATCTGGAGGCAATACGCGAGCAGTTTCTGGGACGACATCCGCATCGACCGAGTCCTACCGTATAAGGAAAGCCGAGAGCATGACGACGAGCGGCACGTCCACCCACTCCAGCTCGACGTAATTGAGCGGGCTTGCGTTCTGTGGAGCAATCCAGGGGAGGTCGTGTTCACACCGTTTATGGGAGTTGGCAGCGAGGTTTACGGTGCGGTATTGAACGGACGCAAGGGCATCGGCGCGGAACTCAAAACCGCGTATTACAACCAGGCCGTTCGGAACCTTGATCAGGTAGGGAATCAAGTTGAACATGAACTGCTGGCTATATGACTAACTACTACACACAAATGGTTCATGCGCGGGGACGCGAGGAAATAGCGTTGCAGGCGAACGAGGACGCGAACCGCGAGATTGCGAGACTCACAAAACTTGTGCAGCAAATCACTCTGGCTGTGAATGCGTGCTGCACCTGCGGCGGTGGCGGGCCAGGAGAAAAGCACACATGCGCCGCCTGCGACGTCTATCACGCTCTGACTCCTTTTCTGCCGAACAACAAGATCAGCGACCCTCGGCCATTGCGTTGCGCGGACTGCGGCGGTCCAATCGGCAAAGACATCGGGCCGTCGGATGGGTGGCAGCTCGAAGACGGGAGAACCGTCTGCGAAGGATGCTGCGCGGACGATCTAAAGCGGGTCGTGCGACGGGTGCGCCGAACGACAATCTGAAACCAATTTCTGCCGGACAATAGATCGACATCAAAGAAAGCGAAAATTCTAAATGTTAATGCGAACGGAATTGTCAATGATCTGTTGGTTGAGGACCAACTTCCAATGAATCAAAACGAAACCCAAGCATCTTTGTCCGGCAGTTCCTTTTCCTTGTGAATCGATTACCTATGATAAAACCATACATCATCGAATGTCCGAAATGCCACGCGCTCCGAATAAACCGGAATAAAAAGAAGTGCATCGTGTGCGGCCAAAAGCTGCTCTATCGTGGAGACTACTTCGGGCCAGACGACGACGCCTTTCATTGGATGGGTGAAGGCCGAGGATGGGTGCATGTATCGAAACTGGTGAAGTCGGATAACGACCAATCTCAGCCATGACGACCACTGAGACTCCATCCGAACAAGACGCTGGCCGCGCTCATAGCAGTTCGCTGGAGCGCATTGTCAAACGCAAGGCCGGGTCATGCCGATTCTCGCCTTATTACAAACTTGAATGGTTCGACAATTCTCTTTGTGTATGGCGTCCGCTTCAAAAGTCGTTTCCAACGATTGAACAGGCAGTCACCGGCAAAAGTCCTGGCCGAAAATGGCGCGTGTTCAAGGTATCCGAAACCGGAAGGGAAATAGTATGACTCAATTTACAATGTTCGGCGTGGAGGAATCCGCAAAGCAAAAATATAGCGCAAAGATTGAAACACCTATTTATGAGCCGACACACGAAAAGCCGCATATGATTACGCTTTGTGACGGCTCCAAGACGCGGGCACTGGTCCGTGAGATTGATGAGTCGAACCTACCGGAAGATGAGAAAAAGTTCCTTCGCCTGGCAGCAAACCGTCATTCGGTATTCAACTACGAACGGATTGCTGACTACTACGCGCACGCTACGCCGGAGATGCAGCGCCTAATGGAACGCTCCGCGCTTGTAATCATCGACTTCAACGCGGCTATTGAGCAGGGATTTGTGAAGCTCTGCGACGACATCAAGACTCAGTTCATGGAGGAATACAAAGATGGAAAAGAAAAATACTGAACTAACTATCCGAGCGTTCACACATCTCTGCAAAGAGTATTGCGGGTCAGGGGACTATAACATCGAAGCCGCAGCAGAGAGGGCGTTGAATTACTTCGGCGCTACAAAGTCAGACCGCGAAGTAATCCGCCCAACAATCGAGCTTGAGCGTCGATGGTATGACTCAATCGAAAAAGGCGAGCCGGATTTTAGCGTCTATGATGAGCCTGTTATGCTCTCAGAGACGTGGGCTTGCTGGCGGCTGTATTCTAGGAAATATCTCGCGCTGTTTTCTAAGCAATTAAAGGACGGATCTCGCCTATATGACCGAATTTTAAAGATGGGCGCCATCTGTGATCTTGGATGCGGACCTGGAATTACAACGCTCGCGATGCGAGAGATGTTCCCATCGCTCTGTATAACCGGCACCCAGTTGGCAACGAGTATGCAGTTCAAACTTGCAAAGCACCTAGCGGCGGAGAATAGCTTTGAGATTGCCGAAGCTCCAACCTGCGCTGGATTTGTATTCGCTTCAGAATACTTCGAGCACTTCGAGAATCCAGTTGAGCATCTTCGAGAAGTATTAAGCGCAACGGAGTGCCGACTGATCTTATTCGCTAACGCATTTGGAGCCAAGGCGGTGGGTCATTTCAACGTGTATAAGGACGGCGAGCGAACGATGAGCGCAAAGGAAACAAGCCGCGCATTCAACCTACAACTTCGTGCGAGTGGCTTTCAAAGGGTTGAAACTGGCTTCTGGAATAATCGTCCGAGCGTATTTGAGAAGATCCAACAAGCTGAGGTCAGTCCTAACGCATCACAACTTAGCCTGTTATGAACCTGCTCCCTGATATTTTTGCTGTGTTCATCCTCACGCACGGGCGACCGGATAACGTCATCACGTCCAAGGCTCTCCAGAAGTGCGGCTACACCGGTAAGCTATTCTTCATCGTGGATAATGAGGATAAGACGGCGGACATCTACCGTAAGAACTTCGGCGCAGATCGTGTCATCGTGTTTGACAAGAAGGCCGAGGCCGACGCCTGCGACGAGGGTAACAACTTCGACGAGCGGCGGACGATCACGATGGCGCGGAATGCCTGCTTTGGGATTGCCGAGCGGCTTGGTGTGACTCACTTCTTGGAGCTTGATGACGATTACACTGACTTCCGATTCAAGCTGCCGGAGACGAACAATAGTCTTTTCATCGTGAAAGATTTGGACGCTATGCTTCTAAAGTTCCTGCTATTCTATGAAGCATCCGGCGCGATCTCGATTGCCTTCGCTCAGAACGGGGATTTCATCGGCGGCATGGATGCAGGCGAGGATAAGCAAGGCGATGGCCGTGAGCGGCAAGGCCACATTCGAGGGACTCGCTACTACCGATTCAGCAAGCGGAAGTGCATGAACTCGTTTTTCTGCTCAACCGAAAGACCGTTTCGCTTTGTCGGGGCGATGAATGAGGACGTGAACACGTATTGCTCAGAGGGGAGTCGCGGTCGGCTGTTTCTGACAATTCCATCGATTGCTCTGAATCAAAAGCAATCCCAATCGCAGAGCGGTGGAATCACGGAAATGTATCTCCGCTTCGGAACCTACTGCAAATCGTTCACGACCGTAATGATGATGCCGAGCAGCGTCAAAGTCTCGATGCTGAGGAGCAACAATCCGCGCATTCACCACTCGATTGACTGGGCGCGGACTGTTCCGTGCATTGTGCGTGAGAGCTACCGAAAGACTGTGACGTGCGGGTGTGTGGACGGCTGACTACTAACTGACCTGAGATTACAAAAACGAAACCCAAGCATCTTTGTCCGGCAGTTCCTTTTCCTTGTGAAGCG
>JAQBVM010000015.1 GCA_027623095.1 Verrucomicrobiota bacterium | reverse complement strand
AAATGCCCCCTCCAGGCACCCTCCTTCGGAATTTTTTTCACCCCGCCGCTTAGGCGAGGATTTGGGACAGGTATTGCAACTTGTCAGTCTTTCGATAGTTTTTGGCTGTGGTGATGTTTCGAACTCGATCGAGCCCCGGAGAGACGGGTGGTGTCCTTACGTATTTGCCATTGGTTTTGATGGTTGTGTTAATGCCGCTGATTGCCTGGTTGGTGATTGGATATCTCGAGCCGAAACCTGAGAAAACAGAGGAACCGGCCGAACTCAAGAAGGTTAAGAAAATTGGCGCCCCAAGTAACATGGCGGTGCCGGTCCTTGACGGTGTGCTTGGTTTCGTGAAGGGCGATCCTCGAAACGGCATTTCTCCAATAATCACCACTACGAACAGGATTGGAGCGAATATAAGTGATCTCGGCGACATCATCGTCACATTGGCGGACACGAAATCTGCTCACAATGCAGTAGCTCAGATTTATGTGGTTGGCGACGATACAGATGAAATCATCCGCAGGATCAATGAGACCATTGCTAATGCGGTTAAGAATGACGAACGAACAACTTTCTTCGACCATGTCACCAAATTGCTCTCGTCTAAGTTCATTAAAGACACGTATGAACCTTCATTTCGGAAAACTCTCCGAGGTGAAATCAAAGCGCTTAGTGATCAAGTTTTGGGAACGAATGTTGTTCGCGAGGTAGTGATCAGCAAGTTTCTTTCGAAATGAGTTGCCGTCTTTCTGTTGCGCCGCTGAACGAGTGCCCAAAAGCAGGCTGGCTTCGGAACGTATAAAACAGGCTCACTTTCCCATTTTTCCTTCCCTTCTCTCACAAACCATGAGCCGAGCGACGCGTAGAAAAGACCCTTTCGATTCGATCGACACGATTCTCACCGATATCCGGAATCGTAAAATGGTGATTGTTGTCGATGACGCGGATCGGGAAAACGAAGGGGATTTGATAATGGCGGCTGAAGGAGCGACACCCGAGGCGATCAATTTCATGGCGAAAAACGGACGCGGCTTGATCTGTGTGCCGACCACTTCGGATCGCTTGAAGCAGCTCGGGGTTGAGCAAATGGTCGTGCAGAATCGGGATTCGTTTCGGACGGATTTTCAAGTAAGCGTAGATGCGGCTAAAGGAATTACGACCGGTATTAGCGCGGCGGATCGTGCGACGACGATCCGAACAATGGAGTGTCCGACCGCCGTTCCGAGCGATCTGGTCCAGCCGGGGCACGTATTTCCACTGCGTGCGAAGGCGGGAGGAGTGTTGCAGCGAGCGGGACACACGGAGGCTGCCGTCGATTTAGTGAATCTCGCTGGATTGCGGCCGATTGCTGTGATTTGTGAGATCATGGGAGATGATGGCTCGATGGCACGGCTTCCGGAGTTGGTCAAGATTGCGAGACGCTTCAAGCTCAAAATTTGCACCATCGAGTCCCTAATCGAGTTTCGGCGCAATCGTGAGAAACTGGTTGAACGCGTTGAAGCCGTGAAGATGCCGACCGATTTTGGCGATTTTATCCTTCATTTATATCGATCAAAAATCGATGGGCACCATCACTTAGCGCTCGTGAAAGGAGACGTTGAGCGTGGAACCAGGGTTCTCGTGCGCGTTCATAGTGAATGCCTCACCGGGGATGTTTTCGGTTCCTTGAGATGCGATTGTGGTTCTCAGCTTCATCAAGCCATGCGACAAGTTTCGGACGAAGGCCGAGGGGTGGTCTTGTACATGCGTCAAGAGGGCAGAGGGATCGGACTGGCATCCAAAATTCACGCTTACAAACTACAGGAGCAGGGATACGACACCGTGCAGGCAAACCTGAAACTGGGGTTTCCAATGGATCTGAGGGAATACGGAATTGGCGCGCAGATTCTTGCGGATTTGGGAGTGCGAACGATCCGGCTCCTTACGAACAATCCTCGAAAAGTGGTTGGGCTTCAGGGGTATGGGTTAGAAATTGTGGAGCAAGTGCCAATTCGAATTAGGCCGAATAAGCACAATAAGAAATACCTTGAAACAAAGCGTCAGAAACTTGGACACCTTATTTAGAGATTAAGTCGCGAATATGCTGAAAACGGCAGTGCAGACCAATCGGGGAGAAGAGTCTGGGCAATTTGCAATTATCGCTTCCGAATACAACCGGCGCTATGTCGATGCGATGCTCCGAAGCGCCCAAACTGCTTTATCGAAAGCGGGAGTCAAGAACGTTCGGATCGTTCGGGTTCCTGGGGCATTTGAAATACCGGTAGTCGCCTCGAAACTTGCTGACTGTCTGAAGCCGCGATTCTCAGCGCTGATCTGTCTCGGGGTCATTATTCGGGGCGAAACGACCCATGCGCAGCATATCTGCGAAGCAGTGACCTGGTGCCTGGCGAAAATTCAGATCGAGCGCCGAATTCCTGTTATTCATGAGGTCTTGCTCCTTGAAAACGAAGGACAGGCGAAAGTTCGGTGCCTCGGGGTGAAGTACAACCGTGGCGCCGAAGCCGCATCAACGGCGATACGAATGGCGCAAACGATGAGACTCTTGTAGTTTGCCCTTGTGAAAAGTTTCACAAAATCGCTTGCGAGCAAAAAATCTCAATGATAGCGTGGCAGCGAACTTTGAATTCAAGCCCCAAGAACATGTTATGAACAAGTCAATTACGATATTTGTGGCGGCTGTTGCATTGTCCTCTGTGACAACGATTTCCGCTGGAGACATTATCGGAAAAATCACTCTGAAAGGAACACCTCCAGCTGAGAAGAATTTGCCGATCGCATCGGATCCATTTTGCGGAAAGCTTTATGCCGGAAAACCGATCCCAACGACCCGTTTTTACTTGGTGGATGCTCATGGAGGATTGGCGGATACGTTTGTGTATATCAAGTCCGGTTTGGATGGAAAGCCAATCCCGGCTCCGGTTGGAACCGTCGAGATTGATCAGATAGGTTGCGAGTACTTGCCGTACGTTTTCGGCCTGCAAACCGGTCAGAAGCTTCATGTAAAGAACTCTGATCCGTTGATGCATAATATTCATGTGACGCCATCCGCAAGCAGTGGAAACAAGGAATCGAACAAAGCCCAAATGGCCGGCGGGAAGCCGTATGAATATGTTTTTGATAGTCCGGAGGTCTTCTTGCGCTTCAAATGCGACGTGCATCCCTGGATGTTTTCTTACGGAGGATTGGTGAATCATCCCTATTTCGCTGTTTCCAGCGTGGACGGAACTTTCAAAATCTCCAATGTTCCCCCTGGCGATTATGTGGTTGAGGCTGTCCACCGAAAAACGCACCCCAGAGGCACAGGGGTTACTCAAAAGGTGACGGTCGGTCCTGCCGGTGGAAAAGCAGATTTTTCGATCGAAGTGAGTGGCAGCTAATCATTGCCTGAGTATTGATTCTATTATTATTTCGATTGCCGCTGTGGCACCTGTTACAGCGGCTTTTCATTAGAATTTGAATGGATTTTTCCGATCAGAACCGTTGGTTGCATCGCTTCGCCGTAATTTCGGCTGTCGCGACTTGGATTCTGATAGGCATTGGCGGCTTGGTAACGAGTCACGGGGTTGGCATGGCTGTTCCCGACTGGCCCACGACTTATGGATACAACATGTTCCTATTTCCGCCTTCGAAGTGGGTGGGCGGGATCTTCTATGAACATTCGCACCGCCTGTTTGCTTCGTTTGTAGGGCTGCTCACGACTGTTCTTGCGATCTGGTTATGGATCAAGGAGGATCGTCGCTGGATAAGATGGCTTGGCGTTTTAGCTTTTTTTGGCGTAGTCGCGCAGGGGGTTCTGGGTGGTTTGCGTGTCACTCTGATGATTGATTCCTTGGGGATCTTTCATGCGGCGTTGGCGCAACTCTTTCTGGTTTTGCTAAGCATCATTGCGCTTGCAACGTCAGTTTGGTGGAAGAAATGGGTGATGACAGCCAAGACGATTCCGATTACAGATTCTATGTGGACGGCCAATGCCTTCGTTACTTTCCTGATTTTTGGGCAGCTTGTCCTTGGAGCTGCCATGAGACATCAGCATGCCGGACTTGCCGTCCCCGATTTTCCGTTTGCATATGGAAAGGTTTGGCCCGCGACTGACCCGGCGTTTTTAGAGAAGATTAATCGGGAACGTATTGATGTGATGGATCCGAATCCTATAACGGCGGCGCATATCCAGCTGCATATGGCTCACAGAATTGGCGCTCTGGCGATTGTGATTTCGGCAGGATGGCTGGCTTGGAGGAATCTCCGAGCGGCCGGAACTTCTGCCGTGAACAGCCGATTCGCGATCGGATTGTTAGGGTTGATCCTCGTTCAGGCGGCGTTTGGCGTATTTACGGTTTGGAGCAATAAAGCGGCGGACGTGGCGACTGGTCACGTGATGATTGGGGCGATTTGTCTGGTTGTTTCGTCGCTTTTTTGCCTTATCTCCGCGCGGTGCGGTTCGGTGGCATTCACGGTCCGAGCGCCAATGGATTCGGAAAATGGGTCCGCACTGTCGGTGCTCCAGTCATCGTGACCGTGAGAATTCTCTGATCTTAATGATGAAGGGATCCGCTCCGGCACTTGCCACAACGCAGACCGCCGACAAATCTGGCCTCGGCATGTATTTGGAATTAGCCAAGGCTAGGCTGACGGCATTGGTCCTTTTCACCACATTGGCGGGTTTTTGCGTGGGGTCAAAAGGATGGCCGGAGTTCGGCCTGATGACGAGCATTCTGATCGGAACCGCGCTGGTGGCAAGCGGCGCGGCCGCGCTTAATCAGTTGATAGAAAAGGATTACGATTCCAGGATGTTACGGACTGAATCGAGGCCTTTGCCTTCGGGCCGAATTCAACCAGAGACGGTTCTGGTATTCGGAATTGGTATCGCAAGTGTCGGGCTCGTCTGGCTGGCTATAGGTGTGAACTTGTTGACCAGCCTGCTCGGGGCACTGACGCTTTTGAGTTACCTCTTCGTCTATACACCTTTAAAGAGGGTGACCACGTTGAACACGACAGTGGGAGCGATTTCCGGAGCGTTGCCACCGCTGATGGGATGGACAGCCGCGCGTGGAGAAATCGGAAAGGGCGGTTTGGCTCTGTTTGCCATTCTTTTCCTTTGGCAATTGCCACACTTCATGTCGATAGCCTGGATGTACAAGGAGGAATACGCTAAGGCAGGATTTGTAATGTTGCCTTCGGTTGATCCGACCGGGGGCCGTACGGGCCGCTTTGCCCTTGGGAATACGGTTGGGCTTCTGATTGTGAGTCTGACTCCTTATCTGTTTGGCTTGAGCGGTCGGTTCTACTTGGTGTCCGCGATGGTTCTGGGTTTGGCATTTTTAGTTTTTGCGTTTCGATTCTGCCAGGATCTGAGCCGAAGCCGGGCTCGCCAGTTATTTTTCATGTCGATCATTTATCTTCCCTTTCTGTTGGCAATAATGGTAATTGACAAAACAAGTTAAAAAATGAGCGAGTGTAACGTCTTCCGTTGACACGAGTCATTCGGCGAAGTTAACTAACCGGCCAAAACGCGGCGCCACGGGCGGATTGAGCGTTTAAGCTGCGGCAGCGAAAGAAGAGCAACGAACAGTATCATGCAATCAACCACAGCGCATACAGACCACGCGGTAGCGCATCATACGGACCCAGGTTTCTGGCGAAGTTATATTTTCTCCACGGATCACAAAATCATTGGGATTCAGTACGGAGTGACGGCGCTCATTTTTCTGCTATTCGGGTTTGGCTTGATGATGTTGATGCGCTGGCAGATTGCGTATCCCGGATCACCGATTCCATTTTTTGGCGCTCTGCTTGAAAAGTCTCTGGGTGATGTGGCGTCCGGCGGTATTATGTCGTCGGATTTGTATAACGCGTTCGGCGCGATGCACGGTACGATTATGGTTTTCTTGGCGGTTGTTCCATTGGCATTTGCGGCATTTGGAAACTATGTGGTACCGCTTCAAATCGGCGCCGTGGACATGGCATATCCGAGAATTAACATGGTGAGTTACCAATCCTATGTGATCGGGGGTGTCATCATGATGGTAAGCTTTTTCATTCCAGGGGGAGCGGCGCAGGCCGGGTGGACTTCTTATTCCCCATTGGCGACTTCTTTGTCCACACAAGGGCAGACGTTTTGGATTATCGGCATGGTATTCCTGATCACTTCGTCACTGCTCGGCGCGGTGAATTTCATTGCTACAATCATTCAGCTTCGTGCGCCGGGGATGACTTGGATGCGACTGCCATTCTTTGTTTGGGCACAATTTGTAACAGCATTCTTGTTGTTGCTGGCGTTTCCCCCTTTGGAGGCTGCCGCTGTGATGCAATTAATGGACAAGCTTGCGGGGACAAGTTTCTTTCTTCCCACGGGACTTGCGGTCGGCTCCGGCGCTCTGGCGGAGGTTAGCGGCGGAGGGAGTCCACTCCTATGGCAGCACCTTTTTTGGTTTTTGGGGCATCCGGAGGTGTACGTGCTGATCTTGCCGGCTCTTGGAATCGTTTGCGAGATCATCGCCAACAACACCCGCAAGCCGATATGGGGTTACAAATCGTTGGTTTATTCAGTATTGGCGGTCGGATTTCTGTCCTTCATCGTTTGGGCGCATCACATGTACTTGACGGGCATGGGCACGGCCATCAGCACGTTCTTTCAAACCACGACGATGATTATCTCGATTCCGTCCGTGGTCATCTTGACGTGCCTTTTTATATCCCTTTGGGGTGGATCAATCCGGATTAACACACCCATGTTGTTCGCACTCGGCTTTCTGCCGATGTTCGGGATCGGCGGGTTAACAGGGCTTCCGTTGGGGCTAAATTATAGTGACATTCATTTGCACGATACGTACTACGTGATTGCTCATTTTCATTATGTGGTCGCTCCGGGGACGATTTTTGGACTGATGGCAGGCATCTACTTTTGGTATCCCAAGGCGACCGGAAGATTCATGAACGAGTTTTGGGGCCGGGTTCATTTCTGGCTATCATTGGTTTTTATGAACGCAATCTTTCAGCCGATGTTCGTGCAAGGAATGGCTGGCATGCTAAGACGGATGGTTGATGGTGGCGTGAACTATTCCCTTGCGAAGGTGGGGCAGGACGCGATTGGCGGATTAAGTGACCAGATGATTGGCCTCAACTCGGTTATTTCCATAGCGGCCTGGTGTTTAGGGCTCGCGCAGATTCCGTTCATTATCAATTTCTTCTGGAGTTTGACGCACGGCAAGAAGGTGGAATCGGACAACCCATGGGATTCCACCACATTGGAGTGGCAGACTCCCACGCCACCTCCTCACGGGAATTTTGCAACGGCTCCACACGTTTATCGCGGGCCATATGAGTATAGTGTTCCCGGCGAATCAAAAGATTTCTCCCCTCAGAATCAACCGGTTTAAGGCGACATCAACCTGCACCAATCCTTTCATCAATGGACATCCCATACGTAGTTCATCCGCGCCCAGACACGGGCCTCTACAATGCGAAACTCGGAATCTGGCTGTTCCTGGCTTCCGAAGTGATGCTCTTCGGCGCTCTGTTTTCGTCTTACATTCTGCTTCGCATTGGAGCTCCCGCCGGAACGTGGCCGCACGGATTGCTGAATATTCCGATTGGTACGGTGAACACACTTGTCCTGATCACTTCCAGTATCACAGTCGTGCTTGCTTGGGCTTCTTTAAAACTAAATCAGTTCGACAGATTCAAAAAGTTCCAAGCGGCAACGCTTATCCTTGCATTGATGTTTGTGGGCATCAAATCGTTCGAGTATCACGATAAATTCACCCACTACGAGGTAGTGATGATGGACGGAAACGTTGCGGATGGCCATTTGGTTGAGAAAACGGATGAGCACGTGACTTTAAAGCACGTGCAGGTGTTTCCGTTGGGTGAAGGCAACGCCTGGGATCATCAGGGAGAGCACAAAGAAGAGCTGAGAATCGAGAGATCGCAGATCAAGAAAATGGAGAATTATGGCCCGTGGCATAACACGTATCTCGCGATCTATTTTACTTTAACCGCGCTCCACGCGCTGCACGTTATCGGTGGCGCAATCGTGATTGGATACCTGTGGGGGCCGGGAAGCAAGATGTGGAAAACCGATCCCGAGCGGTTTACTAACCGGATCGAGGTCTCCGGCCTGTTTTGGCATTTTGTCGATTTGGTTTGGATTTTCCTGTTTCCCGTGCTTTACCTGCTTTAGAGAGAATGAATTGAGCTATGAGTGGTCACGATCATCATGATATTAAGGCGTCTGTTCGCCGATACGTGCTTGTTTTTGTTGCGTTGATTGTCGGAACAGTTTTGACCGTTGGCGCCTACTACATTCACCTTCCCAGTGTCGCGCTGACTGTTGCGGTAGCGATGTTCATCGCAAGTGTCAAAGCGTTTTTGGTTGCTGGATTCTTCATGCATTTGATTTCGGAGAAGAAAATGATCTATGGTATCCTGGCATCGACCGCTTTCTTTTTCACCGGTTTAATGTATTTAACCGTTTGGGCACATGGCCAGGCTCCCCCGGGAACGGTCTACCTCGGAGCGAGTCCTGCGGCCTCCCAATCGGAAGCCGCGCATAAAGCGCAACACTAAGTTATGTCGTTGAAAGCTTTCCATATCGTGTTCATTACCGCCTCGACACTGCTCTCCTTTGGCTTTGGAGTGTGGGCAATAAGAGAATATTTCATGGGAGGGAACGAGGTTGTGAATCTTGTAATGGGAGGGCTTTCCACCGGCGCCGGAGTTTTGTTGATCGTTTACGGTCGCTATTTCCTAAAAAAACTCAGGAGCATTGGCTATTTATGATTGGATTAATCCGCAAAGTTTGCCTTTCGATCGGTGTCATTGGTCTGCTGCCGGCATCGGGGTTCGCCTGTTCCGTGTGTTTCGGCGATCAAGCCTCGGCATTGGGACAAGGAGCCAAATGGGGGGTGCTCGCGATGATTGCGGTTGTCGCCTGTGTGTTGAGTGGAATTAGCGCATTCTTTGTTTTTTTAGGGAAACGTTCGGCGGCTGTGTCCGAAGCGGAGTCTTCGGCAGCTTTACCCGAACTGACTGATAAGGACTGAACATGGAAGGACTCGTTGATTTTTTCAGATCACTAATGTCGATGCCGGTTTTGGCATCCGAGCATGGACGCAATGTGGACAATCTGATCGTGTACATGCATTGGCTCATGTTGGTGCTTTTTGTAGGTTGGATTTTGTATTTTGGGTACGTCTTGGTTCGCTTCCGAAAGTCCAAGAATCCCAAAGCCGACTACGTTGGTGTCAAGAGCCACTCGTCGAGTTATATCGAAGTGGCGGTGGCGGTTGTTGAAATGGTCTTGTTGTTTGGACTCGCGGTTCCACTGTGGTCGCAATTGATGGATCGGATGCCTGCGGAGAGTGAATCCACGGTGATTCGCGTGATCGCTCAACAGTTCGGCTGGAATGCGCGTTACCCGGGGAAGGATGCTCTGTTTGTAAGGCAGGATGCGAATCTCATCGATGCTCAAAACAAGTGGGGCGAAGTTAAGGAGGACCCGAACGGGAAAGACGATTTCACGATGTTCAATGATCTTCGCGTTCCGGTTAACAAGCCGGTTATTATACACTTGAGCTCCTTGGATGTGATCCATTCCTTTAAAGTCATCGCGCTGCGGGTTTGCCAGGATGCGATTCCGGGGATGAACATTCCATTGTGGTTCACAGCGAACAAAGTTGGCCGGTATCAGATCAATTGTGCTCAGTTATGCGGCACCGGGCATTACACGATGTCTTCAGGATTCCTGACCGTTCAGAGCCAGGAAGATTTTGACGCCTGGTTTGCTACGCAAAGTGGTGGAGGCGGTGACACAGCTACCAGCTTTGAATAGGCCAGCGTTTTCGCACGTTGATTCACTTCGCCAGTCTCAAAATCCTGCTGCCTGTGATCCTGTTTTTCTGCCTCCTGTAGCGTGCTTTGAATTGTTCACGCGGCCTTCTGTTTTTTGTTGATATCGAATGGATCATTTGCCTGCAAAGTCGTTCCGAACCATCTGGATTGGCTTCAGCTTGATCGCGCTGATGCTTGGTGGAGGGTTGATCCTGAAGCGGCTGCAAAGAGATCAGGTCCTGGTATCAGAACTTCCGGTCTATTCGCAATTGAGCGATTTTCGGTTGACCAACCAGCTTGGGCAGGTGGTCACGCGGGAGAGCCTTCTTGGAAAAATTTGGATTGCCGACGTGATTTTCAGCCGCTGTGGGGGTCCTTGCCCGGAGATGACAAAAAATATGAGGGCTCTCCGGGATTCCTTGAATGGAGATGAATTGGTTCACTTTGTATCTATTACGACGGATCCCGACTTCGACACTCCGGAGATTTTGATGCGGCACGCGAAACGATACGGCGCCGAACCGGATGGCTGGTCGTTTTTGACGGGATCAAAGAAGGAAATCTTCCGTTTGGCTGTGGACGGTCTGAAGTTGACTGCAATTGAAAAGGCTGAAGGGGACCAAGCGGATCCGGATGATCTCTTCATTCACAGTACGATCTTTGTGGTGGTGGATCAAAAAGGGCGCATGCGCGCGGCGATTCCGGGTTTGGAGCCCGGGGCGAAAGAAAAGACTTTGGATACGATTCAACGGCTCCGACTTCGGGATGGCTTATGAGTCTTACTGATCTCCCGGCAATCAATGCCTGCCTGAATTCTCTCAGCACTGTCTTTCTGTTCGCGGGATTTTTGTTTATCAAGCGCAAGAACAAGATTGCGCATCGAAACTGCATGGTTGCGGCTCTTGCCACCTCGACACTGTTCTTGGCTTCGTATTTGATTTATCACTTCAATGCGGGGCGCACCGTTTTCTTGAAACCGGAGTGGTTCCGGCCAATCTACCTCACGATCCTTCTAACGCACACCGTGCTAGCGGTGGTGATCGTTCCTCTTGTATTGATAACTTTCTGGCGCGCCTTTAAATCAGATTTTGAGCGGCATCGGAGAATCGCGCGCTGGACGTGGCCGATTTGGATGTATGTTTCGGTGACGGGAGTCGTGATATACCTGTTGCTATATCAAATCTATCCCCAGCCTTGATCGTGGATCGGTGCGGCACACGGAAGGGACGGCGCACGAGCCTAAGAGGACTCTTTTAAGCTCTTCAGCGTGTCGCGCACGTGGGCGGCTTTTTCGTAATCCTCACGCTGAAGCGCGTCTCGCAGCGCTTTCTCGAGAGCTTCTTTCTTGGTGAGAGGGCGCTCGGTCTTTAGCTCTTCCAGCCACTGCTCCAGCGATTGTATTTCACCGCTTTGCTCGGCCAGATCGAAACGGTCGTGTTCCCGAAAGAATTCTCGAATCTCCTCAATGCCTTCATTAGTCAGTTCAATGGCGCGCGCATAGTTGTTTTTCTCGAGCACGATCGAAGCGCGGGCGCGCGTCTGAATCATCAAGAGCTGCGGGCGAAACTGCTGCATTGAGAAGGACAATTCGTCGGATTCCGCGTATTCTTGCACGAAATCGAAAACCTGCAAATTCCGCTTCGTGTCTCGAATAACTCCATCAAAGTCTTTCAGCTGGAACATGCAGATGTACCGATGGTGGTACTGAATCGACTCGTGGAAAACCTTCGCGCAATCCTCGGCGTCCAGCGCGAAATCATCGTCCGTTCCGCCGTTTTCTGCCTTGTGTTTTTCCAGGCGCGACGCGTGATGTTCGAGCAGCGATTCGTGGCCGAACGGACGTTTCCCGTCAGGACGCCCGTAAGCGTTCATTTGCAGTACCCCCAAATCAATCCGAAGCTGAATCTTTTCGACACTGTCTTTTCCCGAAAAGCGCCTGACATCAATCTGTCCGGGACGGTATTCCCATTCCTCCAGCAGAGATGATATGTCGAACTTCATGCAACGGAACTATGTCCGCAGACGCCTTCGAAGTCAATCCGGCGGGCAAATCCGCAAACCGGGTTGTTCCAATCGGATTTGCTGAAACCAGAGACTTCAGCGCTTAGTATTCGGTGAGTGCACTCAAAACCGCGTTAATCTTCGGTACCTCGTGGGTTCGGAAAACGTCGGTGTGACCGAGTGCCGCGATGACCGCGAAAAAGGGTTCGGCAGAGCGCACCTCTTCGCCAAAATGTTCGAAAGCGTGTGGCAACGCATTGCAGACGGGGAAACCGAGGGATCGAAGCCGGAACGTATTAAGAAAAACCTGCATCTGATAGCGAATCCTTGCGGATCCGTCTTTCAGGTTTTGATAATAGAACCCGAGTCCCGGATCGAGGATCAGTTTTTCCAAGCCACAACGAGTCGCGATTTCAATTTCTCTGGAAAAATACTCGTACAGGCAGGCGACCGGATCTTCGCTGATGTGAATGTCTCCCGTGTCACGGGCCGTCGGGCCTTGTACGTGGCACAGGATAACTGCGGCGCCCTGCGCCGCGGCGAGCGCGTAGATCTCCCGGTTGTGAATCGAACCAGTCAAGTTCAGGACATTTGCGCCCGCCTCCAAGCAGGCGCGGGCAACGGTCGGCAAGTAGGTCTCCGCGGATACCAAGATGCCCGCTCTTCGAATGGCCTCGATGACGGGGATCAATTTCGCCGATTGTTCGGATTGACTCCTTCGGGAAGCTGTCTCGAGGGTGGACTCCGCGCCCAAATCTATAATGTCGGCGCCTTGCGCTCGCAACACCGATGCGCGTAGAATCGCTTGCTCCTGAGTCAGACAAACGCTTTCCCGATACCACGAATCGGGGGACAAATTGATAACCCCCATTATCGTTGGCCGGGAATTGAAAGCGAAGAACGTATCTCCCAGCGCGAACTCTTTTACCCTCGCGCTGGCAAAGTCACGGTGCTCGGTATAAAGATGAGCAAGGTGTTCTAGAGTCACCATGGGATTATGCGGACATCGCCGCATTTGAGAAGAATCGAGGCGAGGTCAAGATTCCAAATTTGAGTTCAACCACGCCAGGTAGCGTTTGCTCCCGCCTTGGATCGGAACGTTCACCACCTCGGGCGTGTCGTAAGGATGATTCTCGATAACAACTTTCTTGAGTTTCTTCGCGTGCCGGACCGAGGTCTTGAAGATTATGAGGATCTCTCGTCCAACCTCCAGTTTTCCTTGCCACCAATAATGGGATTCGATGCCTGGAATGAGGTTCGCGCAGGCGGCCAGGCGAGTTTCAAGCGCGGCTTTTGCGATCTTTCGAGCGACACGGATCGTCGGCGCAGTCACCAGCACGAGAACATTCCCGGACCCGGATTTCATACGTTCGTTCCGAATTGGTCCGCCTTGTTCTTAAACAGAATATTGAATGTGGTCATCGAACCGTAACACCGCGAAATATACTGTTGCAGTTCCACTTTTTCGCCGTCGGTGAGTTGGGCGTGGCCGTTTACCTTCTGCTCAAGGACTCGGAGGTTATTGCGCATCATGACGACTTTGTGAAAGAAGGTTTCCAACGGGACCTCTTTTGCCTGTAGAGTTGGGTCGGCCGGGTGAAGCACAAGCCGGCCTCGGTGCCAGCGAATCCCCAATTCTTCGACTACCGCATCCGGTTTCTCAAAGCCAAGCGCCTGGAGAATGTTCTGCGTCGTTTGATCGATGAATTGTTCAAGGGGTATTTCCAGGCCTTGAATCGAAACCTGGGCTTCGGCGGGTTCGAGACCGCTTGTTTCCGGGGCGATTGTTCGAAGCCCCTCGTCGAATTGGATTTCCGCTGCGTGCTCCAAGATTCGTTTTACCGTGCCGATCCCATATTGAGGATGGCGGACCCGCATGTGAAGATGCAGTGCTTCGATTTTCATAGCCTAGTTCAGAAACTAGAGTAGCGCCGAAGATCAGGACCGCAACAAAAAGACAAGGGGCATATCGAGTTCGATGACGCGGTTCAACTCAGGGCGCGCGGCTTCACGGAACGGAGTTGTGTGTCTTGTTCCTTGGAGTTGCGTCTGCCTCCAAATCTCCAATCGCAAATTGGAGTCCGGCCAGAAAATGTTGCAACACTTTGCGATTCCAAAAGATTTCGTGTTGATGGCCCAGAGCGCAATAGAAGATGCGGCCGCGGCCGTAGTGCTTCACCCAGCTCATGCCAAAGTCCTCGTCCGTGCGATGAATTGCGCCGCCCTTGTTCATGTCGGTGTGTTTGGTAGCGATGCTCAGCAGAACCCGGATCCGATCGCGCGAGTAATTTCCTTCGAATTGGTAGATTTCATCGGTGATCTGAAAATACTCACCGCCGAACGCTTGCGCCACTGGATGATTGGGTTCTTCGACACGGAGTGTCACGCTTGATCCGGCGCTCCAGGGATGGTTGTCAAATCGGGCGCCCATGATTTCGCCAAACTCGGGCCATTCTCTAAGACTTGCGATTCCCGCGTGAATCACTGCCAGTCCTCTTCCCTCCGCGATGAAGTCGAGCAGGTTCTTTTTGAGGCGTGCGTCTTTTTGTATCTCCCGAGCTTGGTCGATCGCCGATAGATCTTTGAAATCTTCGGGCAGAAAAATCTCGTTGTTCGTATTATTGAAAACAACGGCGCCGAATTCTAAGAGTTTATCCCGTTCGAAGAGAGTTTCATCGTACGTCACCACCGCTTCAAACGCCCCTGTCTTCCGTCCCATTAGCTCGAAGGCGGCATCTCCATAGGGAATCGAAGTGTGTTTGTAGCCCCAGGCTCTCGAGAAGACCAAGACCTTGCGAGGTCGTTTGGGTGGAACCGAAGCTAATTCGGATATCGCATGTTCGATTTGTGCCCGTTCGGTTTCCGGAATCGAAGTTTGCGCCCTAGGCGCATCGCGAGCGAACCAACGACACAGGCGGTATTCGACCGATGACCAATCTCGGCGGGAGCGACCGGCTCTTGGCGAGTACGAATGCACTCGAGGAAATTCCCTTTATGATTGCGACTATGATAAAGTCGAGTCTTGAACCCCTGCGTTCCCTCATCGAGCAACGACTCCGGATTCACTTCAATGGAACCTCTTTTGACCCAAATCCAGCCCTCAGTCCCTATGAATTCCACGCCCTGTTTGTTCTCGTCGTTTCCAGCGCAGATCACCTGAACGCCGTTCGCGTAGGTGTATTCGATGTGGAACGCGCCGTGAACATTCCAGAGGCCGGATTTCGGGAATTCCGCCTGCGCCTCAATGCGGATGGGGCCCGAGTGTTCCACCCCCATGCCCCATTGTGCAATATCCATATGATGACTGCCCCATCCTGTGATCATCCCGTGGCAATAGTCTTGGATTCGGAGCCAGCCGGGGCGGCCGTAATCGCGCTGTGGATGAACTCGATTTTCGGTATAAGGAGCGGTTGGCGCGGGTCCCAGCCAAAAGTCGTAATTCAGATTCTTCGGCACGGGCATCGCGGGTTCCTCTTCGCCGGAAGGATCGAGCCCGAATCCCACTTTTACCGTCTTCAACTCTCCGATGCGGCCGTTTCGCACCAGTTCACAGGCGAGACGGAATTTTGTGTCGGAACGTTGCTGACTTCCCACTTGCAGGATGCGGCCTGTCCGGGCAACGGTCTCGCACAGCGCTCTGCCTTCTTCGATGCTGTAAGTCATTGGTTTCTGCACGAAAATGTCTTTGCCGCCGTTGGCGGCGGCGATGGCGTGCAGGGCGTGCCAATGATCCGGAGAAACGATCGAGACGGCGTCGATATCCGGTCGCGCGATCAAATCCCGAAAGTCGCCGTGTTCGGAGCAGCCTTTGAAACTCCCTTCAGGCGCGCGCGTCGCGTATCGACGTTCCACCAACTGCTTGGCATCCGCCATTCTTTTCGCATCCACGTCGCACACGGCGATAATTTGCGCGTTCCCGAAGCGCATAAAGTCTTGGGCATCGCCGCGTCCCATTCTTCCGACGCCAATGCAGCCGATGGTAATGCGGTTGCTGGGAGCATTCGCGCCGAAAACGGTCGATGGAACCAGGGTTGGAATCGCAAAGGTTGCCAAACAGGTTCCTCTAAGGAACGCGCGGCGTGTCAGGGTAGATTGTTTCGGATTCGTTTTCATGATTGGGTGCGATAGTTATTGGTTTCTTACCTCGATATTGAATCTTTCTGGGTGGTTACTCCGAAAATGGGAAGGTGAGGCTCCTGCCGAACCCTGGTATCCTGGCAAGAATGGGTTCGACAGGAGTCTCACCCTCCCTAGAAGAACGAGGAACGCGCTTGAGTCGGCGTTTTCATCCGAAGCGGTGTCCAAATTGGACAGGGGATTCATGGGAAGCATCATTCGGTTGTTAAGCCTGGCGGCGGTCGTTTCAAAAGTGTGGCCCTTGGCGGTTCGGCAAAATCTCTCCACAATCGCTCCGACACTGCGGAGTCGAGCTTTCCGGAATGTCCATAGAGTCGATAGCGCAGGACGTAGTCTTCGCCCGGTTCAAACGTCCAGTCTGTTTCGCGCACTGGACAAAAGTTGAAGAAAACGTCGCCGCGTCCGTTGTTTGAATCAGGAGGCCAAATCCGAACCGGCTCCGGGTGGGATCGGTTTTCCGGATGGCTCATGAACACGACACCCTCGACGGATTGATCGGTATCGCCAAAGACATCGCACCAGCGCGCCCGCGTCGCATCCCCGTCACGGCGTGATTTTCCCTCGGACGTGAGGTAATCGCTGTTGCCGTTGTGCCATGCGCCGGTTCCCCGGAATCCGAGTCCGCCGTATCGATAAGCTTCCAGGTGAAGCGGTTGGTCGGTAGCGCAACGGTAAGTGGATGTGTAGTCCATGAGCCACTGTGTGTGGTCGCCGTTCGGAAGGCTCCAGACGGTGACGCCGAGTGTTTCGTACAAGACCACGCGCTCTCCCTCGGGCGCTTTCAGCCAGACATGATCTTGCCGCGCTCGGAAGCCTCCATACACTGGACCCTGGGTCGTATCGAGAAAACGGGCGAAGCGCACTGTGCCCTGGCCAGCTGTCAAATTCCAGAAATCGATGGGATTTCCGGCGTATTCCGTTTTTGTCCATGGCCCCCACAAACCCACGTGATGAATGTGGTCGGCCGGATGAATGTGCGTGAGGATCTTACCCTCCGGCGACCAAAGCGGGTGAATGAATCCGCTCCTGTTGTAGAGGCGACTGGCGCCGGGGGGAGGGGGAATGATCGCGTGGTTGTAGGCTAACACGCGCATGCCATCGGCGGATACGATGAGCGCGCGCGAGTTGTCCTCGAGACGCACTCCGGGTTCCCCACGCTTGGGTCGTGTCACGAGCTGGAAAACACGCGCTGTTCCCGATGGGGTTCTGCCGGAGAGAATCGACCCAAGTTGCGGTGGATTGCCGGCCGTGATCTGGGCGGGGAGTGTGCTGCCGCCATTGCCCGTGACTTCCTTCAATTGCACGGCGGAATCCGGAGGCGCGCTTAAGACGGCAAGTTCGACTGAAAACGGCGTGTCAACGCGATCGTGATCTCCGGCTTCGACCCGGATCGTTGCCAATAGAGCGGCGTGGCACTGCGGAATCGTTGTGCAGAGGGCCGCGCCGCAGAGAACGGACACGACTATGAATCGGCTCCGGTTGGGTTTGTGTGGGATCATCTTATAGAAGCGAGGGACACGATTATTGTGAGGAGCTCAGATTCGGTCTTAAAGTGGCGGTTTCAGGTTTTTGAGGAATTGATCCGGATCAAGAAAAATCAGCATTCGGCGGGAACTGCTCGCCCAGATGGAAGGTCGGATGGGCGAGCACCACTACGGAGCGGAGCGTCAGGAAAGCGCCCAGGAGAAAGCCCGAACGCCCGATGCGGGAGGGTTTGAAGAAGGCGGACTGGACCGAGGAAGATCTGCGATTGCGGCGCAAGTCCGACCCGGTGAAGATCAAGTTGGCCGCAAACATGCGGCAGGAAACGACGATGACGCTCAAATGGATTGCCGAACGGCTCCAGATGGGCGCCTAGACGCATTTGAACAAACGCCTCTACGAACACCGCAAAAAGTGCGGGAGGCGTCAATGTTGAATAAACTAGGAACTGACACCTTTACGGAGTCTCCGCCGCGTGGCGGCCCGATTGCATCGCCGGCGGTAATCTCTATAGGCCTCCTCGACCGTCTCACGAACAGACTCCCGTATGATGGACAAATCCTCTGGCTCGGCGCCCTGCAACTGACGGGTCCACTGCTCGAGCAGATCATGAAATTGCCCCTGGGCCGCCTCCCTCTCTTTGGTTGAGGCTGGAATGTCGCCTCGTGCGATGGCCATGAGGCGATAGACCCCGTCACACGACAGCGACATGGACGCGTTTGCGACGTGATTTGGAGTTCAGGACCTTCGCGGCGTCTTCGAAAATCTGTTGTGTCGTTTCCGATGTGACAATCTCACCGCTGGAGAGTTTGACGTCACACCACTTGGTCTTCCTGGCCAACCGTACGATGTCTTCAGGACTTGCAACTCGCTTTCGATAGGTGCTGTTCTTCATGGTGCCATCGCATGCAGGGCTGTAGCAGAAGTCAAACCTCACTGCCCTTGCAGGAACGCCACGCATTCTTTCCGCCGTCCTGGCGTCTTCGCGTCTTTGCTTCAGATCGTGCCTGATCGAGGTGCGGATCAAGGAGGCGAATCCGGCTTCAACTTGGCTTTCCACTCGGCGGCTTCGGCGGGCTTGCCCCAAGCCTCGTAAAGTTGAACCAGACGCTCGCCCGCCTCCCGGATTTTGACACGGTTGGACGCCGGCAAACGCTGCTCCCGCTCTTTGAGTCCTTCATAACCTTCCAGCAGCAGCGGCTCCGCGGCGGCGAAGCGCTGCTGTCCTGACAACGCAGCGCCTAGCATACTCCGGGTGTGGAAGGTCCGCCAATCGCCTGGCATGGACTTCTGGCGAAGTTCCAGGCATTCGCGAAGAAGCGCCTCCGCTTCCGCAAACTTTTGCAGTGTCAGCAGCACATGCCCCAAATTTGCCAGAACTCCAGAAAAACCTTGCACCTCGGGGGGCATTTGGCCGCGATAGAGCTGGAGCGTTTCTTTGAGGAGCCGCTCTGCCTCGCTCAACTTCCCTTGGCGATGATAAAGGTCCGCCAGGTTGTTCATCGAACCTAGCGTGTCGGGATGTTCGGGGCCGAGCACGCGCTTGCGAATCTCCAGCACTTGGGCGTGCAACGTCGCGGCCTCCGCATGCTTGCCTTGACTGCCATATGCACCAGCCAGGTTGTTCATCGACCACAGCGTATGGGGATGTTCCGGGCCGAGCGCGCGCTTTTGAATCTCCAGGTCTTGGGAGTGCAGCGTCGCCGCCTCAGCAGACTTGCCTTGAGCGTTGTAAACGCTCGCCAGGTTGTTCATCGAACCCAGCGTGTCGGGATGTTCCGGGCCGAGCACGCGCTTTTGAATGTCCAGCACTTGAGCCTTCAGCGTCGCCGCTTCGGTCAGTTTGCCTTGGTCTTGGTAGGCTGCCGCCAGGTTGTTCATCGAGAGCAGCGTGTTGGGATGTTCGGAGCCGAGCACTCGTTTCACAATGTCCAGCACTTGGGCGTGCAGTGTCGCCGCCTCGGTCAGTTTGCCTTGGGCTTGGTAGGCCACCGCCAGGTTGTTCATCGACGTCAGCGTGGCGGGATGTTCGGCTCCAAGTCGCAAACGATACAACTCGAAGGCTCGCCGCGCATGCGCCTCGGCTATCCGAACTTCGCCCAAAGCCGAGTATGTCCGATCCAGCGTACTTCGAATGCTGGCCTCCACCAACGGCTGCTTCTCAAATCGGCCTTCAATCGTCGCCGACGCCCGATCCAGCACGGTTCGCAACGTGACGTCGCGATCCGGTTGGCTTTCCGGTGAGGCTTGCGTCAAAAGATCGTTCTGCAAAAAATCATTCACCGCTTTGCTGATCGCCGCTTCGGTCTGCGCCTTCTCTTCAGCGAGGGTCGCTCGCACTGCTTGCCACGTACTCACCACCGCGCCTGCGATCAGAACGAATGCTATTGTTGCTACCGCTGTCAGAGTCATACGATTCCTCCTGGCAAACTTCCGAAACTTGTAAACCGCGCTCGGCGCCGCCGCGCTCACCGGTTCCTGCTTCAAATACCGCTCCACATCCTGTCCGAACCCGCTCGCTGATTCGTAGCGCCGCCGCCGGTCCTTCTCCAGAGCTTTCATCACGATCCAATCCAGGTCGCCGCGAACAAGGCCGATGAGTTCCTTTATTTGGCGGAGGCGCCGCGAGTCTGCAGGGCTGTTCGGAGTCCCGGCTTTTGACGGCCGAGCGTCCGCCACACCGGAGCGTTCTGGAACGTCGCGCGCCGGACCCGCTGAAGCCGGGACTCCGTGCGTGCCCAGTTCCATCGTGAGCCGCGTGCTGGGCTTCACCGGTTCCTTCTCGCGAATGGTCCGGCGCATTTCGTCGAGGCCAACCGCGAGCAATTCCTTGGCGTCGAATGGGGTTTTGCCCGCCAGCAACTCGTAGAGCAGCACGCCCAGCGAATAGATGTCGCTGCGCGTGTCGATGTCCAAACCGCTCAACTCCGCTTGCTCCGGACTCATATACGCCGGCGTCCCCAGGAATTGGTGGAACTGTGTGAAGAGCGTTTTGTCCGTCAGCTTCTGCTGCGTGGCCTTGGCAATCCCAAAGTCAATCACCTTGGGCACCGCCACTCCGTCATGCAGCGTCACCAGCACGTTCGAGGGCTTGATGTCCCGGTGAATGATTCCTTTCTGATGCGCATGATGCACGGCTTGGCAGACGGTCATGAACAATTCCAGGCGCTCGCGCACCGCGACCCGCTGCTCATCGCAAAACTGCGTGATCGGCACGCCGCGCACCAACTCCATCACGAAGTACGGACGACCCGTGTCGGTGGCTCCGGCGTCGAACACCTGGGCGATGTTCGGATGATCCATCAGCGCCAATGCTTGCTGCTCCGCTTCAAAGCGCGCGATGACTTCCCTGGTATCCATCCCCAGTTTGATGACCTTGAGGGCGACGCGCCGCCGCACCGGCTGCTCCTGCTCGGCCATATATACGACACCGCAGCCCCCTTCGCCGATTTTCTCAAGCAGCTTATAGTGGCCGATGACAGTGCCGGGACCTTCGATGGGAGCGCGGACGCCCTCGTCCGTAGCAGGCGAGACGACAGTGGGCGTGTCGGAAGATTCTGACGCGTGGGAAGGGTTCGGGACTGCTGCGGTCGGGGTCGCCCGCCGTCGGGCCTGCTCAAAGATTTTTTCCGCGTCGGACTGTGCGGCCAAGAGATCTTCGATGCGCTGGCGCATTTGCGGATGGTTGGCGCAGGCGGCGTCGAGGAACGCTTTGCGCTGGGCGGGATCGGTCAGCTTCCGCGCCGCGTCAAACAGGAGTTCTTCTTGGGAGCCTGGGCCGGTCATACTGAGCGCGAGTTATTCATTCCATTTGGTTCATGCGCCGGTTCGCCACAAAACTACCCTCATACCACTTATTGACAGTCTCATCCGATCATGGGATAGAACGTCCGATGAAAACTGCCAAGTTGTCGGCGGAAAAGAAAACTCCAGGGACCGTGCGGGCCGAGCAAATTCGTGACCGTTGCAACAAATTGAGCGAGGTGGAGCGCCGAAAGCTTCGGGATGAAGCCATGCGGCTTTACTATGGATGTGAGCCAAAGCCGACGCCTTCTCGTCGCGGTTGACACCAATGTCCTGTTGGACCTGGCCGACTCTGTCGAGGACGTGACCGATGCGGTGCAATTGATCCGACGACGACTTCGCCCCGCGCAGCTTCTGATGCCGCCGACAGTCCGGGAGGAACTGGCCGACGAAGCCCTTCACGCCGACGACTTCGAAGATAGAGATCGCGGCCTCCGTGCTTTTCAACTTTCGCGCACTCTGAGCATTCAGCCCATCGACTTGGTCGAAGCTCATCGGGAAACGGCTCGGCGCATTGGTCGTCGTCTCCGGGGCGTCGGGTTGCTGCCTGACACGGAGATCAATGACGGCTTGATTCTCGCCGAATCGGCCTTGCTTGGCTGCGCCATGCTTATGTCCAGCGACGCACATCTGCGCGGAATCGATTTCGAACGTCTGAGCTTCGAATTGCAGGCGTTCGATGTCCGCGCGCCTGTCGTAGCCACGCCCCGCGAAATCGTGCGAAAGTTCTTTCGGTGAACCGAAAAAGCAGGTCGACCAAGAAACAGTGGTTTCTAATGTCAAGAGATGTCCTCAGCGTGGTTCGCCAGCCTTTATCTTGGTCTTCCATTCGGCGGCTTGTGTGGGTTTGCCCCAGGCCTCGGAAAGGGAAAGGGGTCAGTTCTGAAAGGGGTCAGTTCTTAGTTTTAGCAACAACGCAATTCAGGCGCCGCCCCGGAGGAGATGCCCCTCCACCGTCCGTGCATTGGCGTCACTCAGGCAGCCTTTCTTTTCGAGGTGCGGGCTAAAGCATCAAGGACTCACGACTCGGAGGGTGGGGAAGGAAGTCTCGAAACGCGCGGCATCGCCGGTGGCAACCGTCCAGCCCATGACTTGGGCGTGCGCGCCGATGAAAAATCGGGCAACGGCACGGCGGGCGCGTCTTTGCCGGAATCAGCCTTCCGCCGGGCGCGGTAGCTCGCGTATGCCGCCGCGCAGCCCGCCGCGGCGGCAGGTGGCACGGCCACCAGTTCCACGCCCCACGCTGCAATTCGTTGCGAGACGCTGCCGGGATCCGCATCGCCCACGCAAACTCCGCACACAGCCGCGCTCCTCTAAATGAGAATTGCATAGGATGAGCGGGATGAGCCGGGCCGTGAGCGAATTTTCCGATGGCCTTGGCGATGTACGCGAGCCTGATCTTTCCCGGATCTCCATTCCGGCGTTCCAAAAGCTCGTTTTCAGCCCACTTCAATTTTTTCAACCCGGCGCTCACCATTCTCTCGGCTTTTTCTTGCCCGCTCCCGATCTTGTTTGTCCCTGAAAATGTCTTCCCGCCGATCTCCGCGATTTATGACGCTCGTCGCGCCGAAGCGGAACGCGAAGGCGGATGGTAGATCGCCCCCGCATACACCATGCGCAGTTTCCGTGGCACGCCAACTTGCTTACATTGTTCGCAAAAGTGTGTCACTAGTGAGGACTGATACTTGCATGGCCTCGAAGGGACCAAACTGAAGAAGAAGGCGCAATGGAAACACGGAGAACTCTGGAGACTCTCCGTTCCCACGACTCCATTTCAGGCGGGCTCGACACCTTGAGGAGAAGTTAGGGCTCCACAGAGTGTCGCCCCACCGGTATCTTGGAATGGTTCATGGGTAGCCGCCTCTCTAATGGAATTTACGCGCTGTGTGCCCATGAACCCACCCCCAGCCCCTCCGAGGAGGGGAGCTTCGTTGCAGGCGGCGATTTCAGTTCCCCTCCTGGGAGGGGTGCAGGGGTGGGTTGGGAGATTACGCAGGTGTACGGCGCGACGGAAACCTCGCCTTTCATCTCGATTTGCGAGCCGAGGTCCGAGCACGCTAAACGGAGCGACCGAGGCCGCGCCGAAGTCAAAGCCAGACAGGGAGTCGAGCTGGTGACGTCTGGCGACCTCCGAGTCGTCGATTCAGAGGGATGTGCTCCGCGGCGGTCGGTCGGCAATTTCAAGACAATGAAGTGAAACGGAGGGGAAGGCCATTCGGGAACACAGAGAACTCAAAGAGACGCAATAAGTTCTGAGATCAAGGACTGTCACCTGCCTGGTGAACACTTGGTTTACTCAAAGTTCATTGCTTTGCGCTCTTTGCGATTATCCAACGGCCGTGTTTAAGTTGAACCGTGCGATACGCGTTTCCTCCAGAACGAGTAAAGGACCGGAGAGGCAAGGGCGATCACAAGAGTAATCCAGAGCACGAGGCATATCGGGCGTGTCATGAAGGGACTGAAGCTGCCTTCTGATTTGATTAATCCAGTTCGGAAATTCTCCTCCAATACGGGGCCTAGAATCAGTCCGAGGATCAACGGAGCCAGAGGCACCTTTTGCGTTTCGAGATAAAATCCAATCAAACCGAATGCGAACATGACATACACATCGAACATGCTGTTTCTAATTGTGTATGCGCCGACGACGGAGAAAATAGTCACCCCCGTCATGATCACGCCGCGGCGAAGGCGCAGAATCAATCCGAACGCCTTGATTCCGAGCAAGCCGCAAGGAATGAGAAAGAGCTGCGTCAGCAACGCAATTTGAAAAATGCTGTTGACCTGAGCCCGGTTTTCTTGGAACAGGCTCGGTCCGGGTTTGATGTCGTACATGATCAAAGCGCCCAGCACGATGGCGGTCACGGCGTCTCCTGGAATTCCAAAAACCAACGCCGGAATCCAGGCGCCCGCGACCGCGGCGTTATTGGCGCTCGTGGGCGCGATTACACCTTCGATCGCGCCTTTTCCGAATGAGCGCCCTTCGCTGGAAGTCTTCTGTGCGAGACCGTAGGCGCCCCAAGCGGCGATGTCCGCCCCGGCCCCAGGAAGAGCGCCGATTACCGTGCCGACGACCGAGGATTTAATCACAGTCCACTTCTTCCGCCAGATCTCGATCCACGCAATTTTGTGACTGAGTGTTGCGCCGCTCGGAAGGGCGGCTTGGCTGAGATTCTTTCTCTGAACAACATTCCGCAAAACCTCCGACAAACCGAAAAGGCCGATCATAACGGGGATCAGCCCCAATCCATCCATCAAATCGATTTGGCCGAAGGTGAATCGCTGTGTTCCGCTGACAACACCCAGTCCGATGGTCGAAAACAGAATTCCCAACGCGGCAGCGAGCAATCCTCTAACTAACGCCCCCTGACTGACCACGGCGCTCATGCAAAGCCCCAACAACGCAAGCCAGAAGTATTCGAAGTGACTGAATCGAAGCGCGAACGCCGCGAGCTGCGGGGCCAAAATCATCAGCAATCCAACGCCGATCAGCCCGCCAAGACTTGAACAGTAGATGTCTAGCGTCAGTGCCAATCCGCCTTTTCCCTGTTTGGACATCTCGTGTCCATCCAGCGTTGCAGCGGCGGAGGCGGGTGTGCCGGGAATGCGAAGATAGGTTGCGGGGATGTCGCCGGCGAAAATAGCCGTGAAACTAACACCGATGATCATCGCCAGTCCGGCGTTCGGCGGCATGTAAAAACTAATCGGCACGATCAGCGCCACCGCCATGGTCGCCGTCAATCCGGGAGTCGCGCCGACAAAGATTCCCAAGAGCATGCAGAGGAACCAAGGAATGAGGATCTGAAGTTGAAAAAGGTCTGCCATGAGGAAGGCGCCGTGATCCCTAATCCGTTGTTAGAATGAAAAACGCATTGCTCCGGACGGCAGTTGCACTTGGAATAGCCGCACAAAAAGCAGATACACCGTCAGTAGAATGGACAAGGTGGACACCGTTGAAACGATCCATCCGGTTCCGAGCAGCCGCATCATGGAAACAGAAAAAAGGGTGGTGCAAATGAAGAAACCAAGCCAGGGAACCGCAAGGAAATAAATGAGCAGTGAACCAAGCAGGATTCCGGCGCTCTTAAGGTCGAGCGAGCTATCGGTGTCGCCTGGCCGGGTCGAAGCTTGCAATTCCGGCGATGTTCGCCGGGTTAATGCCGCGACAAATTCGAAGAGACCGCCCGCAAGCAAGGCTCCCGCGATGATCCAGGGCAGAGCTCTGGAACCCGGGTCGTGATTCTCGGCAAGATCGAGTGTTTTGATCTGAAACGTGGCAAGAAACACGAGCACAGAGATTCCCAAGATTACTGCGGGGAATAGCAATTCCCGATTCTGTTGTGCGAACCGAGTTGTCATTATTTGGCGTAGCCCGCCGCTTCAACAACGGTTTTCCACTGCTCATCTTGTTCGTCGAGAAAGGTTGTGAATTCCGCTGTTTTGCGGATCGCTATCGCAAAGCCGTTCTTTTTCATGAACTGTTTAAAACGCTCGGACTCCGCAATGGCGAGCGCTTTTTCCTCGAGCGATTTCACGATTTCCGGAGGAGTATTCTTCGGAACGGCTAATCCTCGCCAGCCGACAGCCGACCAATTGATGCCGGACTCTTTGCACGTGGGGATGTCCGGGAATTCGGCGAGCCGCTCGTCTGCCATGACGGCCAGGGCGCGCAATTCGCCCGATTCGAGCTGCGGCGCGACTTCCGGAACACTGCAGCAGATGGCATCAACATGCCCACCCAGCAACTCGACGATGGACGGGGCTGCCCCTTTTGATGGAATCCAGCGGACCGCGTCCACCGGCAATCCTGCCGCTAGAAGCATCCCGGCGCGCGCCAGATCCCAAGCGCCACCGGTTGCCGTTCCGGTCAGTGTCGTTTTGCCTGGGTTTTTCCGTACGTAGTCCAGGTAATCGTTGATAGTCTTAAGAGGAGAGTCTTTGCCGACCATAATGGCGCCGGCGTCCGCGTTGATTTGAATGACAGGTTGAAAATCGCGGCAGGTCAAATCCGTGATCCCCATCCAGTGCATTGTGTTGAGCTCAGATGTAATCATCGTGATCGTGTAACCATCGGGGGCAGCCAGCGCACCGGCCGAGTGCCCCACCGCTCCGCTGCCACCGGTGCGATTTTGGACAACAAACGGACTTCCCTGACTTCCATACTGATCTCTCAGAAGGTCCGCGAAAATCCGGGAGAGCCGGTCCGTGCCGCCGCCCGGCGCCCAAGGGCAGATGACCGTAACGGTTTTCGATGGGTATGCGCCGCCATTCTGGGGACTGCATCCGCTCCACGCGGCGACCGAGATTACAATGCACAATGAAAGAAACTGTCTCATCAGATTTGAATTAGCTTGTTGCAGGCCTATCCGGTTTGTTGACGTTTCGAAGATGCTGCGGGTCACAGACCCGCGCTCCGGAGCGCGCCTCTGTGAGGCGCAGCAGCTCAAATCACCGCGATTGCCAACAAAGCGGATAAGCATGGTTTGTTGATTGTTGTCTGCGAAAAACTAAACGCTCTGGGATTGTCTGCCCAGCACAAACAGACTTATGGCTCGGCCGGATTCTCGTACCACACGACATTCGCGCTGAATTGACCGGCAATGAGAAAATCAAGGTCGTTATCACCATCCATATCGAGCACCCGAATGTCGTATGCCGCCTGATCTTTGCCGACTACGTGCGCCGTGAATTGGCCCTTTCCGTTGTTTTCATACCATACAGCCAGTTTATCAAGTTTCGCGCACGTCGCGGCGTCCAAGTCACCGTCTTTGTCGATATCGATCACCTGAAGGCAGTGGGGTCCGTCCAGCGTTGGATCGATTGTGTGCCTTTTCCAATCCGGCCCTTCAAACCATGCCAAACCCTTCCCGTGGCCCCTCGACGCCAGAAAATCCGCTATCCCGTCACCGTTGATATCGCCTGGATGGATATTCGTAGCGCCAATCTCGTCTGCCGCGATGATTCGCTTTTCCCATGCTTTTGTCGGGTCTTGTGGGTTCTTCCACCAGGCGAACCAATTGCCGTTCTCGAATGTTTCGCCTTTTGCTCCGACTGAGATGTCTGGGCGGCCGTCGCCATCGACGTCGCCGAATCCAAAATAGTGATTGCCTCCAGGCGCATCGCCATCGGCAAAAACGTGCCGAATCCAATTCTTGGCCGATCTTGGATTGTTCGGGATTTCGAGCCACGTGAGAGAGTAGGGTGCCGCGCCGTCGGCCGCGAAGTTGTTCACTAGCAGATCGAGTTTGCCGTCCAGGTTGACATCCGCTTTGAGGGTGCAGTGGATTCCGTGAATTTCCTGATCGATATTGTGATAATTCCAAGTGCCGGAGCCGGCTTTGCCTGGGTTCTCAAGCCAGAATACATCGTGATTTGGAATCGCTCCGATATAATCCGGATCTCCATCAGCATCGACATCCATCACTTCACTGTGAATGCAATTCCAGCCGGGGTTTGGCCCCTTGTGCAGTTGAACCTCTTTCCAGTCCGGCGCTGTAAAGAGTCTCACAATTCCGCCTCCGCTCGAGATCACATCGATGCGACCGTCGCCTGTGAAATCGGCGCCGACCGCGGTGCTATTCTGAAATCCTTGCGCGACAAGATGCTTCTTCCACGGATCATCCAGGCGTTTGATTTCGGTTGTTTGCGCATGCGCGAGCGATGCGGTTGCCAGGACGGCTCCTATCATGCAGAGGCGGGCCAGAATGCTGAGTTTTCGGTTCATAATGGTTTTGTGAATCAGGCCAATCCGGTTGGTTGACATTTCGCGGATTCTGCGGGTCGCAGATCCGCGCTCTGGAGCGCCTCTGTGGGGCGCAGCACTCCAAACCAACGCGGATTGTCAATAATCCAGATAGACATAGTCTGAATGTTTCGTTTTGAAGTTGAGCGCTATTGCCACAACTGTCCGTTGTCGCGGGACGCCTCCGGCGCGGGTAGAGGAATTGCGGAGTTTGTAATCTGCAGACGCTTTCGGATGTGGTGGATCCTTTGATCCTCGTTTCCCCTCACCCTGGCCCTCTCCCCAGGGAGAGGGAAGTTCGTTCGCTGTCTCGGGCAAATCCCAAAATGTGCGTTTGTATCCAGTGCGGGCATCGTTTTTCCCTCGCCCTTGGGAAAAGGGCCGGGGTGAGGGGAATCGCATCGGTAGAATTGCCACGAGCATCGGTTCATTGGTTGATTCAGGGAAATCCAGGATCGATCATTGGGGATTGAACGGATCTATTTTCGAGACAATCGCGAGCCAGTCCGATGTGGGTTCGGACGGCGGTTCTCCTGTAGAGACGTTGCCGCCGCCAAGCACTCTCAGGACGAAACTTTGCTGAGGATCACCACCGTTTCGGGGATTAAACCAACGAACGCGAAATCGGCCTTTTGCATCGCTCAAATCGAGGTTGGTCCCGCCGCCGTTCGGAAGATAGATAAGATAGATCTGATCCGTTTTTGCAAAGCAGTATTTACTGTTGTCATTGGATGCATTGCCGATCAAGGCGTTCGCGTTCTTCATCTCCGCAAACGGGATTCTCTCTTTGTGAAAGAATTCGATCGCATTGCGGCAATAGTCCCACGATCGATCGCGGCTCCGCCAGTTCTGACAGTTCAGATCGTTTTGAGGGAGTTGATATCCGAAATAATATTCCACACCCGCGCCGCCTGCCATCAGAGTGCCCCAGAGCGTTTGCTTTCGAATGTCGTCGAGGTTGTAATTCTTTCCATCCTGCACCCCAAATCCGCTGTGCCCTTCGAATTCGGGATCAGGCGGAACGCCCATGGTGGCCGGATTTTGTTCGTCGTTGGCAACAACCCAAGGTTTGCCGGACGCGACGGATGCGGTGACCCATTTTAGAGTCCGTTGATGCGCATTGTTCCAGCCGTTTTGAAGTGATGCCCCCGTGAACGGTTTGTCCGTACCAAGCAGCGGTGGATAGACCTTGTCCTGCTGACTTGGAAAAGTGTGGACGACAATGTGATGATCGTACGGATCGGTGTCGCGGAGATATCGGGCCATGTCGATCTGTTCGGCTGTCGATTGAGTGTTCTCTTCGCCGAGATTCCAATTCAGCGCAAGCTCGTGTGCAAACCGGGCGATCAGTTCACGGCAATACAACTTGCGCTCCGGCCCTAGCAACCCGCCGTCCAGCGATTCGCGGATCTCGGACGTTTCCAGTTTGTCTCCTTGGCGATTGTCGTCGATTTCGTTCTCTTGCAGTTTGAAATGAAGATAGAGCCCCAGAGCGGTGGCGTGATCGAAAACGATCTGCCATTGATCAAGTTTCGAGCAATCATAATGAAACTTGTCATTTCGTTCGACAAACGGCCACACGTTGTCTCCATCACCTCCAGCGTTGTAGGGTAGGAACGAAAACGCGTTCACGCCTTTTGCGGCTAGGTAATTGAGCGCGCCGATCAAACCCTTGCCTTTGCCATTCTTCCAAGTTGGATCGCCCGGCTGCCAGTCTGCGACGTGGGTTTCCCACGATTTTAAGGGCACATTCTTTTTCAGCGCGACTGTGTCATCGAAGTCTTGATATGCCAACAAGGTCTCCGGCGCATCCGGGCCAGCTTTCAAAAAGAATTCCCCGGAGCCCGCGAACTGAAGATACTGTTTTCCAACATATTGAAGTCTCCCTTTGCCCCGGAAATCACGTCCGGATTTGTTCGATTCCGCGATTTCAAACGTTCCGGTTTTGTTGTTGAAAGCGCTGAGCGTCTCACCCGGTGTTTCCGGATTCAATGCCGCGTGATTCCCGGTCGTGAAAGTGATGCGATAGGTCCATTTTCCCGATTTGTCCGGGGAGAGATGAGCGCGCCATTTTGTTCCAGACTTTGCGGAACTATTTGCGGCCATTCCGTCCGCCGCAAAATAGCCTGGCACTTGATAGTTCGGTGAGCCTGTTTCGTGAGTGAACGCGACAGTCATTCGGCGATCTGTGAACGGATTGGGATCGCTGTCGTGTTCATGCGCGAATGGACCGTCCAGCGTCAGCGTGACCTTGTGCCACCGCTTGAGTTCTCCCGAGATTTCGACTGATCCGCCGCCGTCGGATTGGCGGTTGGGAGAGAGTGGTTGCGTTCTGGAGCGATCCGCCTCAAGATTCGTCGAAATCCATTTCGACAGAGTCGAGCTCCCGCGTCCGTAACCCTCTGGCAACAGAATGTAATCTCTCGTCTGGATCCTCGGCGGGCTACCCCAATGAGCGGGAAAGTCTTTTTTCGCAGAAGGTTGTTGCGCAAACGAGCCGGGTTGGATTGCAAATTGGAATACGATTCCAACAATCGCGAACCAAGTTATCGCAGTACTTGCGGTAACCTTTCGACGGGCAGCGCTTGTCAAAATTGGCATAGTGTTCATATTGCGGATTTGAGATTTTGAGTCGCTATTAAACCGCATCTGTTCAAGAAAGTCTCGTACGAATCAAGAGAACGAACATTGGCACCGTTTTGCGGAAGGCGTGGATGCCCCAATGGATAATGCGGATTGCATGGGCTTCCGTTTTCGGCGTTCGTTTTGTGGACCAGTTGCAGGCATTGAGAATCCCACGTTACTTCGAGATGGATGCACGTTTAGCCTGGAAACCAACACGAAACATCGAGATCGCCGTGATCGGGAGGGATCTGCTCGACGCGCATCATCCCGAGGCCGTTCCTTCCGGCATTATAGCCTCGGATGGCGAAGTGGATCGCGCGGTGTATGGGAAACTGACCTGGAGGTATTGAGGCCGAACTTCCAGGTTCTGGGGCATCACGAGAAACTGCCTGGTTCGTTATGGCCCCGCTAGTTTGCCGATCAATGGTCCTTGTTGCTTCGAGCCGAAACCGACATTCGTCTGCGCTTCGTGGACAAGTTGATCTCCGTCAAAGCGAAGTTTTATGGTCATGTAGAATGGCGTTTCGTAGGCGCATACTCTTGCGACAAACGTGTTGTCGTCAGTCCAAGCGCCGCTCGCGGCAATTGGTTCGTCCCGGTAACGTCCAAATCCCCCGCGGCCCTTGATCCATTCACCAAAACCGCAATCGATCCGATTCTCGGTTCCATCGATCGCCAGCACAAGCGTAACGCAGGGAGTCTCTCCCTCTTGGGTCTTGGCGCAGGCTTCGCTCAGCGGTCACAGGCTCGCCGGTCGGCATGGCCGAATCGGATTCACTTTGTGCCATCTTTATCATGTCACTTCGTTACGGACGGGTTGTTCACCTCCGGCAGTTCCCCACCCCGTGTTACCACGACGCAGTAGCCCTCGGTTTTCAGGCAAGTGAACGGCTGCCTGACGGGGATCTCCACCCCGCTGTGTGGTACGCATTCACAGGCGCACGACCGCGGCTCGTCCCAAGCCGCAGCGATCCCGATCCAATGGATGCTTCCGATTTTCTCCGATGCAAGGAATATTCTCCGAAGGAGAGCCTGTCGCTCCGCACGAGACAAGGCAGGGCAGGTCGAAACGGCTCGCGCGCCCCGCTGCCCGAAAAGTCGCCGCTTTACTCCAGTCCGAACGGATTCTATTGTGGGCGCTGGGCGAACTCACGTTTTCCCGGACACGAATGAAGAACAGCGTTGCATGAGAATTCCCGGATCCCGATCACGGGAAATCTCTATCATCTTGTTGTTGATTGCCCTGCGGCAATTCGTCATTTCCACAAGCGCATTGAACTTTTTCATCGATTACTCACTCATCCCGGACGAATCGGCCATGATGGCTCACGATGTCTCGATCGTCAGCCCGCAAGCGCAATTTGACATGGCGCGTGTGAAAAAGACCGGGCAGGAAATCTACGCCTATTTGAGCGTGGTTGAGGTCGCCCCGGACGCGCCTTACCGGGACAAGCTCGCTTCAAGTGGCGTCCGGGTGCTGGGAACGAACGAACTTTGGAAAAGCGATTTCGCCGACATTGCCGCCCCCGAATGGGCGAAGTTTGTGATCAATGAGCTGGCTGCGCCGATCGCTCAAAAGGGATTCGACGGATTCTTTCTGGACACCGTGGACAGCCTCGAACTCCTCGCAATAGGCAATCCCGCCCGCGCGGACGCGTTCCGGAACGGTTTGATCACCGTGATAAAAAACCTGAAGGCGAATTATCCCGGCAAAAAAATCATTCTCAACCGGGGTTTTCAACTTTGGGAGCAGGTCCGCGAAAGCATCGACGGTGTCCTGGTTGAATCAGTTTTTCAAACCTTTGACGGTCTTGGCGGAAAATACAAACCGGTCGATAGCGCGGGAACAGAATGGCTCATGGGACATATGCAAAAGATCCAGTCCGAAGGCTTGCCGGTCTATGTGGTGGATTACGTTGATCCCAATCAGCCGGATCTGGCGATGGCGACCGCCAAACGCATCGAAGCCTTGAAGTGCCGGGCGTTTGTCACCACACCCCAATTGAGCGGGTTGGCGCTCGCGCCGCTTCGGGAAGTGCCGCGCCGGATTCTCGTGTTATTTGGAAACAATGAATCCGACACCTCGGAAGCATTCTGGCCATCGGATAGCCAGTTGGCGCTCACTTCGCAGATGCCATTGGAATGGCTGGGATACGAAATCGACTACCTGTGCTTCGGAGAATCGCCCCTCCCTCCCAAACTTGGCAATCGGTTCCGGGGGATCGTTCTCGATCGAACGCTTGAGATTCCCGAGGAAAAAGGCGACGAAACAGTGGAATGGTTGATCGCTCAGAAACGTGAGGGAAAGAAGCTTATTTTCCTAAATCAATTTCCAGCCCTGGAAACCGATGCTCGGGAACGCCTGTTCGAGGCTCTCGGACTAACCGGCACCGGCGAAATGGTCTTCCCGATCACCGATTTGACCGCTCCTGTTACGGGAAGCATCATGAACTACGAAGCGCCGGTCAATCTGCTGCCCACTCGATTTCGGGAATTGCAGGCGCCCACCGGTGCCAAGATCCACATGTCGGTCCGAGGGATTGATGCCAAGAAGACGACACATACCTTCGACGCGGTTTTCACCACTCCTTGGGGCGGGGTCGCCCTCGGACCGTATTTATTCTTTAACCGTCCCGACACCGTCCAGTTCTGGCTGCTCGATCCGTTTGCGTTTCTAGCGGAAGCGTTGGATCAACGAATCTGGCCCGCTCCGGATACAACCACGCGGGATGGATCGCGCGTTTTCTACTCCCACATTGATGGCGACGGGTTCCGAAACCAGTCCACAGTCAAGAAGGGCCAAATCTCCTCGGAAGTGATTCTCGAACAAGTGATCCAAAAATACCCGCTTCCATTCACATGTTCGGTAATCGAATCCGAGATTCGCGGCCTGATCGAGGATCAGAAACGGGAAGACGAAAAACATCTCACCGAAGTCGCCAGATCCATTTTCAAACTTCCAAAAGTGGAAGCGGCGTCCCACGCATACACGCATCCATTTTATTGGGATCCCGAGGACAAGCAGGCAGCACTTTACGAAAATCCATTTCTTAAGCTGGTGCCACCGTTTGAAATCAACCAACTCGATCTCAAGCGGGAGATCATCGGGTCTGTCAATTACATTGAGGAAAACCTCCTGCCGCCAGGCAAAAAAGTGAAGATATTCCTTTGGTCGGGCAATTGCCGCCCTCCTCCGGAAGCCCTCCGGCTGACGCGGGAACTTGGGATCGAGAACATGAATGGGGGGGACACCACAATTTCCCGCCGCAATCCAACGCTAACGCAAGTGGCGCCCCGCGTGATGCCGTGGCGCGACGAATTGCAAATCCATGCGGCGAATCAAAACGAGAATGTCTATCGCGACCGGTGGAAACCGTACGGTCAGAGCGACGTGCCGTTTTACGGCGGGTACATTCATGCGGTGGAATCGTTCGAGAAAACCGAGTCTCCGCGCCGATTGAAACCCGTGAATATCTATTTCCACTATTATAGCGGCGACAATTTGATGGCTTTGAAGGCGTTAACCCGCACCTTCGACTGGGCAATGGAACAGCCCCTGCGCTCGATGACGGCCACGGAGTACGCGGGCGTCGTGCGGGACTGCCGGAAGACACGATTGTTTCAATCCTCTGACGACCGCTGGATCATCGTCAACCAAGGCCAAATGCGAACCTTCAGACTGCCGAAATCCGCAGGCATGCCTAGCATCTCAGAGAGCCGAGGGGTGACCGGTTATACAGTAGTGGGGGAGTATCTTTACGTTCATACGGACGGTTCACCAAGGGTCGAGCTTAGCCTCTCGTTCCAGCCAAGCGCCCACTTGTATCTCGACTCGAGCACAGCGGAAATAAACTTCGCCAAACTCGAATCGCGGGCCGCGAGTTTTTCGGTCAATGACCTGCGCCCCATTCGGGTGAAACTCGGGGGAGCGATCGCTGGGGCCCTTTACAAGCTTCGAGTCAACGACGCGATATCGGAAATCAAGGCGGACACCAAAGGACGCCTTCAGCTCGATCTTCCCGAGACCGCCACAGTCATAGTGGAATCGCCTTGAGGTCAACACCCACAATAATGAATGCCTTGAAGTCTCAGCGATTTATGCCGGGTTCGCTTGGATCGAACCAAGAAGACGTACTCTTGGCAATTCGTCTGGTGTGTTTCCCCTCACCCCACCCCTCTCCCTCAGGGAGAGGGAGAATCGACGCCCGCGATGGAAATCTACGCAACGTTTGGAATTCGCCCGGGACAACAAAGAGCATTCCCTCTCCTCGGGGAGAGGGTCAGGGTGAGGGGAATCGCCTCAAGACGTAGAACTTTGAAGATCCTCCGGTGAGCCCGAGGATTTCAGTGACAAATGCCGAAGGAACGCAAATCCAGAATTCTTCGCCCGGTCTCGCTCCGACTCCTCGCCGGGCTGATTGTCGTTTCTTTGTCCGCCGCCTATTACCTGCTTCCGTCGCACCGGAAGTTGCTCGACCGCCAGCTTCAAGACGGGAAAAACCGCCAAGCGCTTTTCACATTAAAGGGCATGCCCGCCAGCGAACGTGAAAAAGATTCGGCGTTTTACGCCATTCTTGAACTCAGGCTGACGCGAGAGATTCTTGATCCAGCAGATTCCGTGGGAGTGATCCGCCAGCTTTTGGAGGCGTGTCATGCGTATGAACAATTCGGCTTTCGAGATGAATTCCTCCGAGAAATCCTCCCCCTGATCCCATTCACGCAGGAGGTTGAGCGAGTCCAGAAACTGCTCAACCCGGCTCTCGCACGCATGCCTCCAAATGGAAAACAACAGATCTTTCTTTACCTTGCGAACGCGGCGCTCGCTGCCAACAAGCCGCTGCTCGCGCCAACCCTTTACCTCAAGTTCTGGGAGACCTCGAACCCGCTGGATGAAACCACGATCGTCATGGCCCGTCTCTGGCGTTCGGCCGGTCAGGCCCAGCACGCCCTCGACGCAATCGAAGCCTTTTTGGGCAAGGCGAAATTAAACGTTGCCGCACTGTCCCCAACCCTGGGGCGCCTGCGCATCGATCTGTTCAGAGAAACGGCGCAACCTGGCAAAGCCTTCGAAGCGCTGCGGGATCAACTGCAACTGGCAGCGACCCCCGCGGATGCCGGCCAGTTCGAGCTTTTGGTCACCACCGTGTTGGAATCCGGCCGCACAAAAGAGGTCTTGCCGATCGTTCAAGCTCGAGCCGAAGAATTCCCGGAGAATGTGGCGATTTGGAAGCAGCTTGGCGATTTGTCCGTTTCGGCGGGCGAAAACGAACTCGGCATTACCGCTTTTGAAAAAGTCGCGGCGCTCGAGCCGGAGAATGCCGCGCACCCGATGAAGCTCGGACAACTGTGCGAATGGACTGCGCAACCCAATCGCGCGTTTGATTTTTATTTGAAAGCGCTCAAACTTAAAGAGACCTCGGGAATCGAGCGGTTGGCCTCGCTCAGCCAGGGATTGTACCGCGACGCGGAACTTTCGAACGCGCTGGACAAACTCGGCGATCTCGTGGATCCAAGGAATTACCCTCTCCAGTTCGCCCGGCTCTATGGCAGAATCGGCGATTTTGCGAAATCGAAGCAGCTCTATACCGAGTTGCTTCAGGCGCCCGGCGCGGGCGTCGAACTGCTTGTTGAATACGGCTCATTCCTCCACGTTCTATCTGAGTTTGCGCCGGCCTACGAGGCCTTCACAAAGGCATCCGCCCTTAAACCCGACGATCCCGAAATCCTCAGACCCCTCGCCGAGATTCAGTTTCGCATGGGGGATTACCAGGCATCCCTCCGAGATTACGGGACGCTGCTGGAGACTTCGACCGAACTCGACGTGTTTGAGAATTACTTCAACCTGGCGGAATCGCTGGGGGATCTCGATGGAATTATTCGAGGTCTCAGAATCAAAACGGATCGGGCCATTTCCGTTTCGCCATTTGACTATGAGCGGCTAGCAGCGTTCATCAACATTAAAGGGGACCGGGCGGGGTATTTGCGCACCCTTGAGGCATCTCTTCTTCGCTACCCGGATCAGGTCAATCTCCGTGAAACCACGGCGTACGCCTATTCCGATGGCGGCGACTACGCGCGAGCAATCCGTCATTTGGAAAAACATCCAAACCTGAGAACCAACTCGCGGCTGGTTCGTTTCTATGCGAGTGTGCTCGTCCAATTGAAAGAATTCGAAAAGGCGGAAGCGTTTTTTACCAGCGGACTCGACCCGGAAATGCTGGACACACCGCTTATTTTGGAAATTCGAGCATATCTGTACGAAGCGGCCGGCAGGATTCAGGACTCGACGGACCTGTATTCCCGGCTCCACGACAAAGATCCCGGCAACGCGCGCTACGCCTTGAACTACGGCCGGTTGCTCACCAGTCTGGGGCGAACGAAGGAAGCTCAGAAACTAATCCAACCGTTTCTGGATGCGGCCACTCCCGAAACTCTGCGCCTGGCCGCGCAAATACTCTCAGCCGTCGGAGATTACCGGCTTGCGGAATCGTATCAGCGCCGGTTCCTCGCAACGCCGCCGCAACCATTCGAGAGACCGCAAGCGTGGGGTTACCTGGGAGATCTTTTGGCCGTGCAGGGCGACAAACGAAATGCCCAGAAGGCGTATCGGCGGAGCTTGACTGAAATGTTCCAATCCGCCTCGAATTTCATCCAATAAACCCCGACGATCGATCAAATGGAATGAGGATCAAGCCGCAATGAGCCGGGATTCGTGCCCACCTGCTTCTGCGTGCTCCGCGTATTCCGGGGTTCCTCGACGCCTCATTCTGTGGCGGTTCGGCTTCTCCAGATGTTTCGTGGTTTCAACCGATCTTTTTAGGTTCCGGGCCGTTATCGCCGGAGGCCTATTATTCATCCTGGGTTTCATCTCGGCAAACGGCCAGGAATCTGCCCAAGCCGCCCAAGTCAACACCTCGGGGGCCCGCGAAGAGGGTAAAAACTCCCCCGCCGACGATCTGACTGACGAATCGATTCTCGAGCTTTCCAAGAATCTCAATCTCGAACACCGGCGGTATCTAGTGTATCTCTACGCGCGCCTCCAAAAACCGAAGATCGCAACAATTCTGGCGGATCGCATCCTATCGGAAACGCCATCCGACAAACAAACGCTGCTGGTACTCGCCTCAATGCATAACGAGCAACGGAACGTAGATCGCGCGCTCCACTACGGGCGCAAGCTCATGGAGTATTTCCCTGGCGACCAACAGGCCCGTTATTATATGGGCGCAGCCTTTTACCTGGCCGGAGAATTCGAAAAAGCGCGCGATATTCTCAACGACCTTAAACTCGAACGTTACAAACACCGGCTTTACCCATATCAGAGTGATCTCGCGTCTGCCACGTTTCTGGCATTGGACTGGCACCGGGCGATGCAACTGTATCAGGAATTGCTCAGCCGCCACACACTCACCGACGGGGTTCGCTCAAGCGTCCGCCGGGTTTTGGAGAACATTTACCGCCAGCACCTCCCGCAAGTGTCCGCCGAGTTCACGGCTTACCTCCTGGATCCAGGCAGTTATTACCGCACGAAAATCGATTACCGGCAGCACGTGACCGATGCCAGCAAACTCTTCGTTCGGCTGGACCGCGACGATACTGAAGTCAAAGAGCGCCCACTCCTGCGCCAGCGATGGACAGAGCGCAATGACGTGTCGATCGGCCTGGAAACATTGTTCAACGAACGTTGGACAACCAGTCTATCGCTTGGCGGCTCGGAGGCGGGATTAGTCGGAAACGCGGTCGCGTCCAGCATCCTTGGAGAACAGCAAACGCTAAGAATCGAGTTACTGGCAAACCAACCCTCCACCGACGGACTCCTCTTTCAATCCTTGGACGGCCGGAAAAACCGGGCGGGTCTTTCGCTTGACTATCGGATCGACAAAAACTGGTTCTTTTCCAACGAGCTTTATGGATGGGAATCCGTCATAGAAGGCGACCAGCTTGGGCTGGGATACGGTGCCACTTGGTCGCTCGACCGGGTATTAATTCGCAACCGTCCCGACCTTCGCTTGAGTTATCGCGGAATCTGGACACGCTTTTCCCAAACAAGCGAAAACGGGATGCTGACTGCGCCGAGCGCCGCGCCCGGAGCAACCGAATTTGACAGAATGACACTATTGCAAAGTCTGCTGCTGCCCAAGTTTCACCGGCAAGGACTGCATTTGAACCTGCGCGACCAGCTTTCCGGAACCCTTTCGTACGCCATGAGCGCCGGATTAGACTACGCGTTCGACCGCTCGACGATCGAGAGAAACGTGTCCGCCAAACTGATCTTTTCTCCGACCCGCCGCGTGGAACTCAGCTCCGACCTTGGATTTGCCAGCAGCGCCAAATCTGCCGACCACGCGTCAGGCAGCTAACGATCTCGAAGGCATTCAGATGCGCCTATTCGTCCCCCCGTTTTTCAACGCGACCGTGGATGAGCATGCCGGGCGCGCCCTGACGGAGCTGACAACCACAGCCATTCTTCGGCGCGGTATCCCGCTCATTCAAACCGAAGCGGCTCTCGCGCAAAGCCGAAAAGAGAACGCCGCGGGCCCCGAAGGACTTTACATGGAAACCGCCCGCTCGCTGCAGGCGACGCATCTGCTCATTGGGACGGTGCATGAGTATCGATATAAAACTGATCTTGATGGAAATCCCGCTGTCGGATTAACACTGCGGCTGGTGGATGCAACCGACGGGCGAACTGTTTGGCAGGACAGCCGATCCGAAGTTGGGTTTATGTTTGCCTCCCTTAGCACGGTTGCGGGGAAAGCCGTGCGGAGCCTTGTGAGAAGAATCCCGTTTTGAAGACCGAATCACTCGGTTTGCGATCGGAGCGGCACAGCTCTCGGATAAACCACCCCTTTGGGAATTGTTCATCGAAATCGCCGGCGGCTAACTCAAGCCGATCTGGAAATGTCCTGTGAAACCGCTCGCCGCCATATTTCCGCGCGTACACTCAATCCCCCATAGCGCATGGACGGACGCTGGATTGATCATGGGCTTTCTTGTTCTATCCAACAGCGTCTTCTCGCCACTCGACTTCGGTTGGCTCCAAGTTCACCCGTCTCCGTACTTCATACTGCCGATTCTCGTGGGCTGTCGTTACGGTTTCGCTGCGGGAATCATCATAGGATTGTTCACGGCTGCCACCATTTTCTTCGGCTTAAACCTTCTTGCCAAGACTCCGTTCGCCGAAATTGTTCAGCAACGAGGTTACCTTCTGGGAACTTTCGTATTTGCCGGGAGTATTTGCGGTGAGATTCAGCGAACCTTTCGGAAAAAAGAGGTCCAACTGAGCGCGCACAACGAGAACCTTCAGAGGCATCTCAAAGAACTGGATGTCGATCTGGCGCTGCTGCGCGAAGCCAAGGCGGAACTCGAGGGACTCCTGGCAACGCAAGACTGCGAGCTTTCCACTCTCGACAGTGAATTACGCAGGCTGTTCGACAGCGATGCCGAAGAATTATTCCAGAGCCTGCTGCTTTTACTAAATCGTCAGCTTCGAATTTCCGACGCGGCAGTCTATCTTCCCGGCCCGGAATCATTGCTGATCCGCAAAGCCATTTACGGCCAGCCTGACCGCCTTCCCAAACAGCTTAAGTCCGACTCCGCGGAAATCGTCGCGCTGGCTTTGAACAACAAGACAACCGTCACACTCCCCGAAATCTGGCGGGGAACCATCCCGAAAGGTTCTGATTACCTGATGGTGGTCCCTTTTCTCGATTCGCATGAAAAGGTAATGGCGGTGCTGATTGTATCGGGTATGCCGTTCATCTCACTGAACAGAAAGGCGATCAGCCTGATCACACTGGTTTGTCGATGGGCATCGAGAATTGTCGAAAGACGCACTCGCTTGGATGGATCATCGCGGGTGGTTAATAACCTTGAGAATCAGCGCATTTTTGACGCCAGCTTCTTTCGACAGCACACGGAACTGGCGCTCAACTCTTTTCGCTCGCATGGGCTTCCGTCCTCGATAGTCCTTTTCACCATTCCAAAATGCTCGGGAGTTAGCCAGGAACGCCTCGAGACCGCCATCATGGCGAACGTGCGAAGCGGGGATTGTCCCGCTGTGTTGGATTTGCCCGACACCCACCTCGCTGTACTGTTGCCTCTCACTGGAGAGCGCGGCGTCGGGATCTTTGTTGATCGCATCCTAATGAACTGCCGCAAGGATCCGACGCTTGCCGAGCACATCCGGAAGCACTGGATCAAATTCGACTCGCACGAAGATACGAACGGCATCTGGAACGAGCTGACACGACATGTGGAAGAATCTTCTGGCGGCAATTAGCCTTTGCATCGCAGCCTCTCTCGAGGCGTGGGCGCTCATCTCGCTGACCCGAGATGGTAATTCAATTCCAAATCTCGACGTCTTTGTCATGCACGCGATCGGCGTCGCTTTCGGCATGGCGGCCTTCCAGCTCTGGTGGCCGCGTTGCCTTCGAACTAGCCGAATTGGCTTCAGCCTCCTCTACCTGGGTCTGTGCGCTCCGCTTCCACTTGCAGGACTCGCGCTCGTGAGCCTTTTTCGATTGATCCTCCTCATCAAGCCGTCCCGCTTGCAGAAATCCGATTACGTACTCGGAGAACGCCCGTTTCTCACACTCGAAAGAATCGACGAACTCGAACTCCAAACTCCGCACTCCGTGCTCGAGATACTGAGTGGAAAGAACCAGAGCCTCCGCCGCATCGCAATCCTCGCGTTGCGTTCGGTCGATCCCAAAAAGGCTCTTCCACTCCTGCAAAAGGCAATTCAGGACAGCGACGAACAAGTTCGTTTGCTTGCCCAGACCCAATTCAACAAGATCCTGGCGAGACTTGAAACTGCGGTCAAACTCATGGAGGCCGATCTCGCGGACCATCCCGGCAGCCCAAACCGGATAGTTGTGCTGGCAGAGCACTATCACGAGCTGGTTTATCTCGCGGTGAGCAGCCAGGAAACCGAAAGCATCTATTTGGAGCGGGCGATTCATTTGTTGAACGAAGCCCTCGCGCTCGAACCCAAATCAACCACAGCGCACTTTCTGCTGCTGAAGTGCCAGGTTAAAATCAAGAACCTCGACGCCGCAAAGGCGTCGGTCCGCACTTTGAGATCTCTCGGATTCCCTCAGGACTCGCTGGCGCCGTGGGTAGCCGAAATCAGTTTTCAAGACCGGGACTGGAGGACTCTGAAACAAGATCTGGAGAGCATCCGAATCTCCCCATCCCACGATCCGCGGCTCGACGGATTGATCGAGTTCTGGCTCCATCCGGAGCATCCGGGGAAGGAACCGGTGTGAGCCATACGAACGCCCAACAGATCGCGGATGTGGGACTGTTCTTGGAAGGAACTTACCCCTATGTCTTGGGCGGCGTTTCCGCCTGGGTTGACCAGATCATTCGCGGACTTCCCGAACTCACATTTTCCCTTTTCTATATCGGAAGCGAGAGAAAGGCGAATCAAGAGCCTCTTTATCCACTCCCATCTAATGTGCTGTCACTCGAGGAGGTTTACCTTCACGATCGCCTTCCGGAGAGCGATCTGAAACCCGCGCGAACTCCCTCGGCTCGACGGAAAGATTGTTACCGGTGGATTGCAAATTTCTATCTGTCTGAGCAACACGATGAGAAGGCGCCTGCTTTCTGGAAAATGATCGATTGTCTCGATGCGCTGGACGGACTCTTCACATTCGGAAATCTATGCAGCGATCGCGATGCTTGGGAAATCTTGCTGCGAGCCTATGATGGATTCGCACAGGACGAATCGTTTATCGACTTCTTCTGGACGCTGCGTTTCGTTCACATGCCCCTGTGGATGCTGTGGCAATCACGGAACCGGGTTCCCAAGGCCCGCGTCTATCATAGTGTTTCGGCCGGTTACGCCGGGTTGATCGGAGCCATCTGCGCTCGCCGAAACCGAGTTCCGTTCTTTCTGACAGAGCACGGCATCTACACCAAGGAACGAATTGCTGAAATCAGCCAAGCGGATTGGATCTACGAGGAGAGCTCACACCGGATCACATTCTCGGAAGGACTTGGAAAACTAAAGCAGATTTGGATCGGACTCTTCGCCTTTTTGGGACAACTCGCATACGATCAAGCGGAACGAATCCTTACATTGTACGATGGCAATGCCGCGACACAAATCGAATTTGGCGCCGACCGGAATAAGATCACGGTAATTTTGTTTAAATTTATGAAGGGTTGCTGTTGTTGAGGTTGGAGAAAGTGCTTGCCAAT
>JAQBVM010000327.1 GCA_027623095.1 Verrucomicrobiota bacterium | reverse complement strand
CCTCCACCACCAGCTCCACCTCCACCGCCACCGCCGCCGGTTCCCAAGAATTGAGGCGCGATACTCTGCAGACCTTCCAAGAACGTATTCGGGTTAACTTTAAATACTCTCGAAAAAAGCTGGGGCGTTTCCGTACCTGCTCGCGAGAATACAACAGCATAGTCTTCAATTGAGAACTTCAGAGGCACCGGATTGTTGTCGCGTTGAGATTTTGCAACCTTTGAAATAGCATCGATCACGTCCTTCGCCCGCACGTTTCTGAGGGGTGGATCCAAGGTGATTACCACATCATTTCGAAGATCCAACGGTTCAGCCGCGGGTGGCGCTGGGATCTGCTGACCGGTTACGGGATCGAACTGACCCAGTTGAGCTTCGGGTGCCGGCTGGTCCACCTGCGAATTGATGATGAAATTGATCCCGTTTTTCTGCGGATCGCGGTTCCGAACCTGTTCATCAAGCTCCCGCAATGCCTCCGACAAAGGAATCGTTGGCGCCGGTCCGCGACCCTCGACTCGGGGGAACTCCTCAATCACGATCAAATTGAGCTTCTGCATGATTTCCCGCCGTTGCGGGCTCGTGTGAATCAGGTTCGTCGTTGCGTACGGATTCGGGGTCGGCAGTTGTTGCCTTTGGAGAGGTATATTCCACGCTTTGGCAACCTGTAGCAGTTTGTTTTTGGAAGTGATTTCCCGTCTTCGTGATTCTTGTGCGTGCCGGGCTTCTTTGATGTAATTCAAATAGTAGAATGCGCCCTGATGTTCCGGGTCGCCCTCCACAGCCTGCGTAAGGAGTACTTCGGCTTCATCCAATTTTCCCATTTCGATGAGCAGGCGCGCGTCTTGAACCAGAGTGGAGGTCTTAATACGTTCTTCTTTGATTTCCGGAGCACGTTCTTGCACTTCGCGGCTGGCAATCAGTCCGCGCTGGCCTTCGACGCGCTGGTCGTTTTTCTTCTTAAATTCGAGAGCCGCCGCATTATTCGGATCCACGCGCAAGACACGGGTGACCTGTTTGTCAGCTTCCAAATAATTCGACGCCTTTTGGGCTTGTTCCGCAAGAATCATTCGGACAGCGGATAAACCGGTCACAGTCTGCGCCCGTTCGGCCTCGGAACCAGGCCCAATCCGAAGCACAAGATCAAGGCATTCCTCGTAGAGTTGTGATGCGCTTACATAGTCGAGTTGCGATTCGGCTGCCTGCGCGGTCCCGAGCACCTTCTTTAATTGAATTAAGTAGGCTTGCCTTCTCACCGCCTCGTCTCCGGCAACTTGAGCGGGGGACGTTTGGGCGAGAAGCGATGGTACTCCGCCAGTCAGGAGTACAAGACTAAGACTGATAGTTACTGCTTTAATCATGAGTTTGGTTTCCTATGCGAAAAACCCTCTACCTTCAATATTTGGGCGCACCTTTCCATATCAAAGTTGTTCGTTTTTCGCTTGAGCTTGCGGACAATACAACTTCGTTTTGTGTGATAGCAACGATTTTATATCGTTCAGGATCTCGAGGGACGCGGATCGTTTCGTCCTTTTTGTAAGCCTTTGCGGGAGAGTTCTCTAATGGATAACGCAATTCAGCCGAGTACCCGACTATACGGGAGAGCGGTTTTTCCGGCGTGATCGTAATTGTCTCCCGCTCTCCTTTTAGAATAATCCTAAACGCCGTAGGTGAATCCGCGGGCCCTTCAACACTTCTGAGAAGAAAATAAGAGTTGGGAACGTTTAGGCTGGCAGCAGCAACTTTTCCATGACCCCGCTCGGTCTCGTTTACAATCGTAAAAAGATATCGGTAATCACCCCCAGAACCCGAGACGCTCTCGAAGGTAACAGACAAGTAGAGCGGATTTATCTTCTCAATTACCAGAGCACCCGGCCCAGCTTCGGTTCCAGTTTCAATCTTGATCAAGCCCCCAGTCTGTTGGTTCTTGCGCCACTCAACTGGATTAAAGATGTTATGCGGTGTCGAAAAATCGAAGCCGCCCGGATCCATGGACCGCTTTACGATCACCTGGTTTGTGCTTAGGTCGATCGGCTTGAAAGGTTTCGGTTTCGAACGCCGCGTGGCATCCATTTGCATCTCCTCAAGATATTCACGAACGCTCGAAACCTTCAAAGGCAATGCAGCGGCGGCTCCAGCCAAGCCGAGCAGTACAATACTGAGGAAGATTTTCTCGTAATGCTTTTTAATGAAATCCATGAGAAGTTTGTGGTTCTTATTCCTCCGCCAAAACCGGCATTTCGCCCTTAAGCAGGCGGACTGATTCTAAAGTCAGAGTGACTTTCAGCAACTTCTCATCAAGAATAGAACCGCGAATGTTTGGCTGTTGTGCCGTTCGGTTGGGCTGAGAAGGCCCGAGACCATATCGTGAAGCCATATCAGGCGTCATCCCGCGCCCCCCCCCACCGCCGTACCGCGAAGCATCCCCCTGCATCAAACCACCGTATCGTGAATATGGATTTGATTCTCCGCCCTCTCCACGACCACCCATCATCGGCATTCCGAACATCGGTTGCACAGGGGCCGCATCGGCTCGATTGATTCCAACATTCTTAACAACAAAGCACGCTCCCTTTGATCGGATTAATCCTTCCAATACCCTTGAAATCTCCGGACTGAAACCGCGGAACGTGACTTCGTAAGGCATCAATACAGCAAATTCATTGGTTGTTCCCTTTTGCTCGGAAAGAAAGTCTTGCCAGTCTTTGTCTTCGTCAGCAATTGGCGCTCGGCGCACACTGTCCAGAGCAACAACTTTTGCATCATAGAGGACTTTGCAAAGCTCGTTCACCTCAATGAGCTGAGTTGCCAGCGTTGACAGTTTATTTGTATCGAACTGAACCGCGCTCTTCTGAGCGGCAAAAGTAAACCAATAATCATCGGGCAACTTGACGCCGGAACCCTCCGCGCCCTTCTGCAGCCCGGATATAGTCGTGTCGAGCATCGCCCGAAACCCCCTGCTGTCCAACGGCACTGTGATCTGTTCTGGAAAGAACTGCTTCACTTCGCCGAGAAACTCTTTCAGTTTCACCGCCTCAGCTTTGGCAAACGATATATTGTCCACCTCAGCAGTCCCTGGATGCGGATCGCGATTGGCGAGACTTTTCAGATTCGTGATATTTCCGTTTAATTCGTCGGTGATGGCACGGTTTGCCTCGTACTTTGTGTAGAGGAAAAAACCTGCAAAGCCCAGCAAACCCAACGAGCAGATGGCTCCAACGATCAGGATAACGTTTCGTTTGATCCAAGCCATATTTAATCCTTAACCGGCGGTTTTACCTTGATCGTCATGTCGAACGTGAAAGTCGAGTCATCGGGGTCAATTGTGGAGATTTCGCCAGAAAGTTTCGTGCCATCTTTATCCAAAAGATCACTTAATTGCAGCGCATCTTGAACCATGAATGCAATCTTTCCGTTTGCAGACGGATCTCCGCTCCGAGTTGTTAGATCCACCGCTCGAAACGTCGCACTGATGCTGGTTGTATCCACGACTTTTTCTTCGCCATCGGTTTCTTCCTCAGCAGCTCCCCAACGATTCTCCCTACTTCCGGCCGCAGGCATTAGTCCGTAACGTTCAAGGAGTTTTGGATCCATCTTATACATTGAATTTGCGGAAGATTCTTCTTCCTCCAAAAGGGGATCTTTGGGTCCGGCTGTAGAGTTTGTCCCGAATCGTTCGATCCATATTCCGACCGGCAACCCAGGGCGTCCGAGCGATTGTTCCGTGGCGAGAAGTATCGTTCGAATTTCAAAAAGCAGGTCCGGCCAATAGAACCGCTGCTGCAACCAACCGTTGTAGGCGGCCATCTTATCCTTTGTCTGCTGGATCTCCGCTTCGTGCCGGCGCAATATCGATTCTTTGTTTTGAAGGGGCTGCAAATCCTTTAGGATCGAACCTTGTGCCGTCCTTTGCACGGAAGCGACGCGGTCGAAGAACCATCCGAAGGCAAAAATGGCCAAAACCAAGCTTAACACGGTGGCAATGAAATAAGGCTTTTTCTGATCAAATTGCTGTCGTTTGCGGATGCTCTTCGGAACGAGATTCAGTTCCACCGGACACTGCGCCGCATTCCGCAGTCCCAACCCAACCACCTCGCCAAACGAATGGGCCACCGTAGCGAGTTCTTCAAGGTTCACAGACGGATCAATTTGAACCGTGCGGAATGGATTGAAGAATTCGACACCAATGCTGAGTTTTTCGGCAAAAAACTGAGCCGCGTACGGCATTACCGAAGCGCCGCCAGCCAAGAACAATTGCTGAGGCGCGGAACCGCCTTGCTGCCCTTTATAGAATTGAATCGTTTGATTGACCTGAATATGAAGCCGGGTCATCACCTGACGGGCGATCTTCGAGATTGCTGCCTGGTGTGGGTTTTCTGGTTCCTCGTAAGCACCGCCAAGACTTACGAACCCCTCGGCGATCTTGATACGTTCCGCCTCTGGAAACCGCAGCTTTGCCTCCGCCGCAAAATCTTGAGTGATAGAATTGGCGCCGATATTGATCCCGCGGGCATAAACCTTGCCTTTTTCAAAAAACAGAAGATTGCTAGTCTTCGCGCCAATGTCCAAAAGCATTGCGCATCCTTCTATGTCGCCGTAATTGTACCGGAAGGCGTTGCAAAGCGCCGCTGGAGATACGTCCACCAACTGAAGGCGAAGTCCCGTTCCTTCCGCTGTCCGAAATAATCCTTCAACAACCTCACTCTTGATCGCAACTAACAATACTTCCAGCTCGCCACTCGCAGTTGTCCCAAGAATCTGGTAATCCCACACGACCTCTTCAAGTGGAAAGGGGACATTTTGTTGGGCTTCGTATTGGATGATCTGTGTGACTTTGGAGCTGTCAACAGGCGGCAACTTCACGAACTTGGAAAAGACGTGAAACCCAGGAGCGCACGCATTGACCTTTTTTGAACCGAACCCACGTTCAGCAAACAGCTCTTGAACGGCCTTCCGAATAACGCCCTCGCGCGCCGAATCTCTCGACCCCTCCAAACCAAGGGGCTTAACACCATATTGCTTCAACACAAGGTTTCCGCCCTCGTCGAGCTCAAACTCCGCAATCTTGAGGCTTCCGGCTCCGAAATCGACTCCCAAAAATGATTTAGAATTTAACATCTAATGTGTTCGACATGTGTTGCGCACAATTGTTCTACTTTAAACCGGACCAAAGTCGAGCGGATTCGGAAAAAGCAGGCGAGCTGGTTACTGAATATACACATGAGGGTCAACCAGAAAAACCGAATTTGAAATTATTTTTGTCGCTTTCTCTTTCCGCAATTGCTGCCGGTTCGCGAAAATAGGTAATCGATCGTGCGCTGCAATCCACGCGAAAGCGGCACGCGAGGCTTCCACTTCAGCAATTCGCGCGCGCGTCCGATATCCGGCCTTCGCTGCCGCGGATCGTCCTGCGGCAACGGCTTGAAAACAACCTTGCTGCGCGATTGGGTAATCCGGATCACCTCGTGAGCGAATTCAATCATGGTCATCTCTTTGGGATTCCCAATGTTCACCGGTTCCACAGTCAAAGACATCATCAACCGGTAGATTCCTTCAACAAGATCGGCGCAGTAGCAAAAGCTCCGAGTTTGACTGCCATCCCCAAAAACAGTGATCGGTTTGTTTGCCAATGCCTGCCCGATAAAAGCAGGCACAACCCGTCCGTCATTCAGCCGCATTCTCGGCCCATATGTATTAAAAATGCGGACGATTCGGGTCTCCACTTTGTGTTCCCGATGATAGGCCATCGTGAGCGCCTCGGCAAAACGCTTCGACTCATCGTAGCAACCCCTCGGGCCGATTGGATTTACGTTTCCCCAATAATCTTCGCGTTGCGGGTGGACAAGGGGATCGCCGTAGATTTCCGAGGTCGATGCCAAGAGGAATCGCGCTCCTTTGTGTTTCGCGAGCCCCAAAGCCTTGTGTGTACCGATGGAACCAACTTTCAGAGTCTGAATCGGGATTTCGAGATAGTCAATTGGGCTCGCCGGCGAGGCGAGGTGCCATACGTAATCAACCGGCGTATCGAGGAATAGAAACTCGGTCACATCCTGGTGAATGAACCGAAATCCGGGGTCTCCGGCCAAGTGCGCGATATTGTCAACACTGCCGGTGAGGAGATTGTCAATTGCGATGACTCGATGGCCCCGCGCCAAAAGCAGATCGACAAGATGGGAACCCAAAAAACCGGCCCCTCCCGTAACGACAGAGCTCAGCGGTTTCTTCGATAGCCGGTCTCGTTTGAAGGCTGCCATTCGCCACCCGATGGACTATTTCGCGCCCGTTCCTGAAAGGACGACAGGGATGGTCCTCCAAAGAATTTTGAAGTCGAGCCAAAGAGACCAGTTGTCGATGTACTCCAAATCCAGCCGTACCCAATCTTTGAAATCTTTGACATTGTTTCTGCCGCTAATTTGCCAAAGACACGTCAAACCCGGTTTAACGCTGAGGCGCCGGCGATGCGCGAAATCATCAAACCTCTGAACCTCATCCACCGGCAAAGGTCGCGGCCCAACCAAGCTCATTTCACCACGCAGAACATTGATCAGTTGCGGCAGCTCATCAATGCTGTACTTACGCAGCAGTCGTCCGATTGGAGTGATACGAGGATCCTCAGACAGTTTGAAAACCGGCCCCGCCATTTCGTTGAGAGCCTCCAGCTCCTGGCGCCGTTGCTCGGCGTCGCTTACCATGGACCGGAATTTCAACATCGTGAACGGACGCCCGTTCAAACCGCTGCGTTGCTGGCGGAACATTGCGGGCCCCGAAGACGTCCATCGAATCAGAACGATCAACGCAAGAAACAGAGGGGACAAAATCACCAGCAAGAACAGAGCGGATAAGACATCAAACATCTGTTTTGCGAGCCCTTGCCAAGACTCTTCCGGGGTCGAGCGGAAAATGAGCATAGGCCTCCCGTCAAACTCATCAAGCATTGTTCTGGAAAGCTGGGTATTGAAAAAATCCGCCAACAGCCATGCCTCCACCCCCTCAAGCTCGCACGCCTGAATCGCCTTTTCGACCTGTCCAAAATAGGAGTGTTTGGCGCTGATCACGACCCCGTTGGCGGATAGACGGTGAAGTTCATCCACCAATTGTTCGACCGATGTCTCGTTCAGATCCAATCTGGCAACAATTTCCACACCCTCGGGTGAGGCTCCCGACTGCTTGGTCCAAAGCCGGGAAGTATCCTCGCTTGCCCCGACAAGAATTAGTCGCCTCTTAAACCGGGTCGCGCCAGCCTTTGCATCAATCCATAAACGGACCACCTCCTCCTTTGCCACGATCAAAACAAAACTAATCAGTCCGAATAAAATGACTACCCAGCGCGCGAGCTCTTCCTTCGCAAAAAACATTACAAAAATCACGGTGAGTACACATGTCGCGGAAGCTCTAAACACCTTCCAATCCGTTCGGAGTCGGGATGAAATGATCGAACGATTGTAGAATCCTTGCATCTCAAGAAAGAACGGAGCCAAAGGCACGATAACTACCAGAAGCCACACCACTTCCGAGAACTGACTAATCTTGGCCGTTCCCCCTAACGCGGCAAGACTCGGATTGTTCGACCGAATCCAGTGAGCGAGCCAAAAGCCAATCGCAAACAGCACCGCGTCAAAAAGTTTCTGGAACTGGACACGAATATGGTGTTGTCGGCGTAACATGGTACAACTCAAATTAGAAAACGGAGAACACCCAAATGTAAACTCAATAATAAACGCCCCACGCGTGGAGCCACGGTAATTTTGTTTAAATTTATGAAGGGTTGCTGTTGTTGAGGTTGGAGAAAGTGCTTGCCAATCC
>JAQBVM010000326.1 GCA_027623095.1 Verrucomicrobiota bacterium | reverse complement strand
CATAGACTATTGATATGTTATTTCGGAAACGTTCTACTAGGCTCCTGATGGTCGAAGAACTTGCCCCGGTTGCGCAGGTGCTCGACGAATTCCCGGTTGCCGTAGATGTCGGTGTGGAGATGGCGGAACTTCTCGAGCAACGCGTCCTCGGCCTCGGCGTAGCGCGGGTTGAATTCCCCACCTTGGCATCGAGCAGGTCGTCGAAGATGAGCGACAACAGAGCGCGGGCAACGGAGGGCGGACATTCCTGTCCGCCTTGTGCCTCACCCCGGCGGGTTGGAAAACCCGCCCTCCTTTCCTCGGCTTCCTCGCGGGAAACGAATGTCCACCCCACTTCTTGGGCGTAGGCAAGGATGCGAGATTGGACGGTCTTATGTTCCCCAGGGAAGCTCATGATTTAGTATTGAAACCGATCTGTCCGCCGTAGTCTTGGCGAAGGCGGATGGCCTCGGCGTATTCGAGGATCCGGGCTTGGACGGTTTTGTGTTCTCCGGGAGTGGGCATCGTTTACCTCAAATAAGCAAAGTCTAACTTTTTCAATCTTCCATTAGCTTCAGGAACCGAGAAGGCCGTTGAAACTTCGTGTCGCCCCAAGGCATCATTCGCCTCTGAGGGTATGAAATATAAATCCACCTGCGGGATCTCGTCACCGCAACAAAAGCGTTGTTTAGTTCTTCCTCCAATTCCTTCGGAGTCTGCGCCCTGTAGTCAGGGAAAACGCCTTCACACATACCAACAAGAAACACAATATCCTTCTCCAAACCTTTCATTGTATGAACGGTGCTGAGGGTTAGTCCCTGTTGGCTGGCGTCATCGAACAGTTGACCGAGTGCTATAGCATTGCGAAAAGCTGATAGGGTGTTTCCAAGCCCCTTTCTCTTAAACCCAGTCCACAATCCACGAAACTCCTGAAGCTCCAAAAGCGAACGCTCAAGTTCCCCGGAAGATTCGGACTCCATATTGAGGGATAGCTCCTCGATTCGCTTCGCAAAGCCTGTGCAAAATTTCAGAATATTCGGCTCCTCTATATCCAGATGGTGAATCGCACGAAGAACTTCGGCTTGCAGCTCTGGGTAGGCGATAGCAGCATCAGAAACTAGGGCTGCCAAATTCTCCAACTGCAAGTCGTCACCCCAACGACTTGGAAATTGCACCTTTAGAGTTGAGAATAGCTTTTTGCCATCAACCCAGTCTTTAGGATTTAGGCGGAGCCGAATACCCAAATCAAGGACCTTCCCAAAGATCGACATTGGCTCGGCATGGCGTTCCCCCTTTTTGAGAGAATATCCGATCTTCTTATCGTCCAACTCTTTCTCAATCGACTGAAAAGCAAACCGGTTTCTCCCGAGAATTACAATCTTGGACAGGCCGATCTCTCCTTCAATTTCGCCACCACAGTCCGCCCCAGGCTGCAAGAGATCCAGTATCTTTCCGCAGACCCATGCCGCCTCAGCTTCTTCATCCTGAAAAGCGAGGATCTCAGCCAATCCAGTCTTAGCAAAATCCGCTTCAATCTGAGATCCTGGTTTGAGCTTGTTCGCGAGTCGAACAACCGCCTTGGAACTGCGATAATTTTCGCTCAGTGTGAATGACTGAGGATTGAAGTCTTCAACGAAGTTCTCACACAAGTATTCATGCGAAGATCCATTGAAACCGTAGATCATCTGATTCGGATCTCCCACCATTAAGACGCTCCTGATTTCAGTGCCGCAGAACGCCTTCACAAACTCGTATTGCGCTCTATTTAAATCCTGGGCTTCATCAACGCACAGATGCTTGTATTTCGCGCGGTATATCTGAGCGCACCACGGTTGTTCGAGAAGGATGCGAACAGCAAAAACGAGAATATCGTCAAAATCCATTCCGCCGCTCTGAAGAAGGGCGTCTTGATAGGCTGCATAAATCTGTAGAAACGATCCATGCTCAGAATACTTTTCCTCAATTTCCTGAATTGATAGAAGATTGCGTTTTACCACTGAAAACTGGTCCAAGTAGTTCTGTATTACTCTCTCTCGATCTCTTTTGGTCTCTGTGTCAGAAACATCCAAAAAAGCGTCCACGTCTGTCCCGCTGTCGCGAAGCGATTGCAAGAACACAGATTTCCGGTCCTGATCTCGCTCATAAATGTGCAGATCTGATGGAAGACCGATTGCATGCCCATATTGGTCGATAATCCTCTGGCAAAGAGAGTGAACCGTCGTGATCCAGCATCTCTCTTCGAACCCGTCTATCCCTTCGAGACGCGTCTGCATTTCTTCGGCGGCTTTGTTCGTGAACGTGATCGCGATGATTCCGTCCTTTTTGGTATGCTCCATGATGTGGCGCACCCGCTCTGTTAACACCCGAGTCTTTCCCGACCCTGCAGAAGCAAGAACTCTGATCGCGCAGCCTAGGGGCGCTTCAACGATTTGGGCCTGTGATGAAGAAAGTGATATCATTGGTTAAGCCAGTTTTGGATTGTCGTGAACCCACTTCGCACAGGCAGCGGAACAAGTGCTTCTTTCGTTCTTCCATTCGGATTTGAACGAATCACATCTCCGAGAAACCCAGCGTAAGAGGCCTTGGATGCTCGTAACTGAGCGAGTAAATCAGGATCTGTAACTGCTGCGATCTCCTTCCGCTTGGCAGCTACGTAACGCGGGTTTTCGGAACCTTTTGTCGCACTCAGAACTAACGCATCAACCAGCTCATCTCGCAATCCCATCGACAACAATTCGGCCTCAAAGTCATTCCCAGTGGAGAGATATTCAATAGCGAACTCGTCAGGGGAGAGCGCTAGTCCTGAATCCTTTTTCAATCTTCGAAGCTGCGCTTCGATCTCACGGTAGGTATCGCCGTCATTGTCACTGACGATAAAGGTTGGGATACCTAAACTGCATGCCAGCTTCACAAAAGGGGTGTAATTCTTCCCGCCTACGCTGACGCAAGAAGCTCCGGCCTCGTGCAATTCGCGTCCACATGCGACCTGAAACATTCCCGGTATGACCTGCTCTTCAGTGATCCCTTCGCACAGTATCAGAGCGGATGAGAACAGTAATTCACCCCGTTTTGACATAATTTCTCGTGCTAATACCTTCTTGTCTTCGGTGGACATAGGACACGACATTGATCGGAGTTCTACAGATCCAGAATTTCTGGAGAGACTGCGGATGTCTGAAATGTCTGCCATCGCAGTAAGATAAGGTGAGTGTGTGCTCACAATAACCTGCCCGGTCGTTTCCGCCAATTGGCGATAGAGAGTCCTCTGGGCGTTGGGATGAAGGTGGGCTTCAGGTTCTTCAGCTGCCAATATGGGAAAAAAGGGTTCAGCTTCCTTCCGATGTCTATCATCTGTCAGTTTCACAAGCGCCTTAACAGTCAGAAGGGAAGCCCAGCTTCGTGTGCCCATGCCATGATATTCCATCGAAAACGTGCCATCAGCACCGCTTCCAAAGTGGACCGTAAAGTGTTTCGATAAATCTCGAATCTTCTTTGGAAAAGGAGTGATCTCAGCGTCTCCGGCCCCTTGGAAAGACTGATTCAATTTTTCGAGGTTTCCCTTCAGCTCTTTTAAGTCGGCGCTTTTCTCAACTGCTTCCTCATTAGCGGTTTTGATCAGCCCTTCGATGGAAGCTATATCGTCCTTAGAGTAATCGACGTTCGATAAGACACGACCAATATAGGAGGATCGTTCCTTAAGTTCTGAATGAATGTCTCGCTGGGCGTCGATTGCGTAAAATGGAATGCTGTCAAAGCGCTGAGTCATCTTCGTCTCTTTCACTTTCTCAGTCGTCCACGTCTCGAAATTCGGCCACTTTTCTAACGTGAAACGCGCGGTATCAAATCCACCCTTGATAAGGTTTGGCTGGCAACGGGCTCGAAGCGCAACAAATTGGTTTAGATTGGGCTCAGCCTTAATTTTATCTCCAAACTCAGTAGCCCATTCTTCGTTGAAAACTTCTGCCCGGCTTCCATCGCTTTTGAGCGGCACTATTCGGACATCAACAATGATCGAGGAAGCTCTCGTATCGCCCGCTCCAATATTAAAGTCCTCTTCCGAAACGAAGCGCGAATAGTCCCCAAGCACCAATTGCATCGCCTTCAGAAAGGATGTTTTCCCTGAGTTATTAGGCCCAATTAGCACGGTGATCCGCGGCAGTGACGCCTCAATGTTCTTTATCCCACGCAGCCCTGCGATTCGGATGGTATCAATTTGGATGCTCATTGTAGGCTTGGAAGTTTTACGGAACTGACGCGGGTCTTCGCGGTCATCAGTTCGTGAAGGAGGGTGCGGAAGAGGTCTTGGAGTTGGTCGCTCTTCTGGGTTGCCAGTCTGATCTTCCGATCTGTCGCGGAGAATGCTTCGGCAATTTCCTGCTGCTCCTCAAACGACGGCAGCGAAACCGGCCAAGGCTTGAGGAACTGAATGTTGATGTTCTTCTGCGTGCCCTTCGGAGCGAGTCGATCCATCTCCGGTTGCTGCGTGATCAGGTAGTAGTTCAGGAACTCGGTGTGAACGTTCGTATTGGGCGTAATTCCGATGAGGCTGTCCGGACAGGCAGAATCAAATTCTAAGATTCCGGTGAATCCGATGTTGGCGGCAATCGTGATGAGAATGGTGCCAGCCGGAAACATCTTGCTGATGGCAAGTCCCGCCTCGTTGAGGGTTTGAGTGTAGGAACGAACGTGGCCGTCACAATTGGAGACGTCGCCAGTTTGAACGAAGGGATACTCGCCGCCGTAGAAACGGGGCTCGTTGCGCGGGCGGTGCGAGAACTTGCCTCGTTCGATCTTCGCAATCTCGCCCAACTCCACCACCTCCCAGCTTTCGGGGACGGGGCCGATTTCGGTTTGTTTTTGGGGTTCGTGGCGGAGGCCTTCGGTGAAGAGCTTGTGCATGAGGGCCTTTTTCAGTTCGGTCGTGGTCTGAATGATCCGCTCCTGCGCTTCGATCGCCCGCTGCACCGCCGAAAGGATGTGCGCGATCTTCTTCTGCTCGGGGAGTGGGGGGAGCGGGAACCAAGACGCTGTTACGTCTGAGTCGCGGACCGCCGGATAGCTCGCACCGCGTTCCAATCCTGCCATTCGAGCATTGAAGTGATCAGTGATCAGGAACGAGTAGAGGAAGCCCGGGTCCGCCTTCGCTTTGTCGCACCGCAGAATGCAATATCCTGTGCTGGTAATTGCTCCGTCGAGTTCCGGGGGAACCATCGCGATCCGCTTTAGTGTCGGGCGGACTGTCGCGAACAGAACATCGTCAGTTTGAATTGCTTTTCGCGCTCGGCTTGGCGCTTCAGATCCAAGCGTGGGCGCAGCGCCCGTGATTTTGAAAGACGTGTTGGAGACAGCCGAGACATCGACGTATTGAAACACCTCGTCGGGTTTCTTTCGTGGGTCGCGCTGCTTGGTTTTGACGACGGCTTTCCCAATGGACGATTCCGCCCAAGTCTTGGGAAGTGGGTATGGTTTGCCGTCCATCATTCGCGTTCTCCTTTCTCGGGTGGCGGACAGGAATGTCCGCCCTCCTTTGCTTCCATCCGTGCCCGCGAGATCTCGATGGCGGCGTGGAGTTTCTGTTGGAGGAGTTCGCGGGATGGCAGGGCGGTGAGGTATTCGGCGACGTGAATGCCGCTTTGGTCGAGTTCGAGAAGCTCGATTTGTTCTGTCTTTTTTCCGGCGCAGAGAATGATGCCGAGTGGCGAGTCTTCGCCGGGCTGTTGCTCGTGTTTGGCGAGCCAGCGGAGATAGAGTTCCATCTGGCCTTTGTATTCGGCTTTGAAGTCGCCGAGTTTCAGTTCGATGGCGATGAGGCGTTTCAGGCTGCGGTGATAGAAGAGGAGGTCGAGATAGAAGTCGTCGGAATCGATCTGGATGCGGGTCTGGCGCCCGAGGAAGGCGAAGCCGTTGCCGAGTTCGAGGAGGAAGGTTTCGAGTTCGCGCAGGATGGCGTCTTCGAGATCTTTTTCGAGGTAGCGGTCTTTGAGACCGAGGAAGTCGAGGATGTAAGGATCGCGGAAAACGAGGTCGGGGGTGAGTTGGTCCTCGCTGCGGAGGGCGGCAAGTTCGGCCTTGGTGACTTCCTCGGGTTTCTTCGAGATGGCGGTGCGCTCGTAGAGCATGGAGTCCAATTTCTTGGCGAGGGTGCGGGTGCTCCAGCGCTCGACGCGGCACATCTCGGCGTAGAATTCCCGCTGGAGTGGATCCTTGAGGGGAATGAGCGCCTTGAAATGAGTCCAGCCCAATTGTCGCCGCAGTGCGGCGAGAATCTCCTCGTCGGGGAAAGCCTCGGCAAACTGGATCATGCGGTGAAGGTTTTTCTCGCCAAACCCGGGTCCGAACTCAGCGGCCAATTGTCGCCCCACCGAGGCGACAATGCGCTTGCCGTAATCAGCCCGCTTTTCCCCGAGAACCTCGTGGTGCATGCGTTTCCCAATCTTCCAGTAGAGCATGGTCAGGGTGGCATTGGCGACCTGTGCCACCTGTTGGCGGGCATCGGCGATCCATCCACGCAACTCGGTGAGCAGCGCGTCGGATGGTTCGATGAGTTCGTCCTTCTTGCTCATATCCCGAGTTGCTTGAGGATGTTGGCGAGCGCCTTGTCCGTCTCCCGCGCTTCGGCTTCGATGACCTTCAGTTCCTCGACGATCTCCGCGATGGGCCGGTAGGTTTCGGCGTCGCTGGTGTGGATGTAGCGGCTGGGGGAGATGTTGTAGTCGTTTTTCTTCAGCTCGGCGTGATCGACGATGCGGCTGAGTTTTTCCTCTTCCTGCCAAGCGATGAGGGTGTCGGCGATGCGCTGGATGCCGGCGTCAGGAATGAAGTTCTTGGGGTCGCCCTTTTCGAAGACCTGGCTGGCATTGACGAGGAAGACCTTGCCCTGTCGGGTCTTGGGCTTGGCCCGGTTGAGGAAGAGGACGATGCCGGGGGCGGTGGTGTTGTAGAAGAGGTTTTCGGGCAGGTAGAGGACGCTCTCGATGATGTCGTGATCGACGAACCACTGGCGGATGGTTTTTTCCTTGTTGGTGCCGGCATTGCCCGATCCGCGGGAGGCGGCACCGGTGTCGAGGACGACGGCGGCGCGGCCTTTGTCATTGAGGCTGGCGTGCATGTGTTGGACCCAGCCCCAGTCGGCGGAGGATTTGCCGGGGAAGCCGGCCCCGGCGGGGAAGCGGTCGAGTTCGTCGGCGTCGTAGTCGGCCTCGGTGAACCAGTCCTGGTTCCACATGGGATTGGCGACGACGCGGTCGAAGGTGCGGAGTTTGCCCTGCTTGGTGCGGAACTTGGGGTTCTTGAAGGTGTCGCCGATCTCGATCTGGCCCTCCATGTCGTGGATGATCATGTTCATGTTGGCCATGGCCCAGGTCTCGGGGGTGTATTCCTGGCCGAAGAGCTTCAAGGGAGCGGGCTTTTTCGCCCCGGCTTTCTCCTCCATGGCGGTCTCGCATTTCACGAGGAGGCCGCCGGAACCGCAGGTGGGATCATAGACCGTCATGCCGGGCTCGGGAGCGAGCACGCGCGACATGATGGTGCCGACCTCGGGCGGGGTGTAGAACTCCCCGGCGCTCTGGCCGCTGCCCTCGGCGAATTTGCGGATGAGGTATTCGTAGCTCTTGCCGATGATGTCAGCCTCGACGTCCTCCAGCCCGAGGCGCTTGGTGCTGACGGCCTCGATGAGGTTGGAAAGGCGGTCGTCGTCGAGATCGCGCTGGCCGTGGGTGGTGGCGTTGAAGTCAACGCGGTCGATGATGCCCTGGAGGAGCGGGTTTTCCCGGGCGATTGCCCGCATGTGGGTGGTGACGCCTTCGCCGATCTTGTCGGAGAGCTTGCGGATGACGGACCAGACGGGC
>JAQBVM010000325.1 GCA_027623095.1 Verrucomicrobiota bacterium | reverse complement strand
TGTGGATCCCAAACGCTTTGCCGGAACCTGTTATCAAGCGGCCAACTGGAAACAAGTCGGCACGAGCAAGGGGTTCGGGCGCAGCCGACTTGATTTCTACCAGCTTCATAAGCAGCCCAAGATGATGTTCCTCTATCCGATCTATCCCAAAGCGTTTGAGGATTTGCGGGCCGAGGGACTGCCTGAGAAACTGGCTGGATACGAAACGGAGCCTAAAACTTCGGACTTCCTGCTCAACGGCAAGCAATGCAAGAGTCTGATCCAAGCCTTCCAGAAGGTTCCCGATCCGCGCCACCGCACCAAGAAGGTGCATCGCAACGGAGCCAGCATTCTGGCCATCGCCACCGTGGCCATGCTGGCCGGCAACAACACGTTTCTGGCGATCGGAGAGTTTTCCCAAGATCTCAACCAAAACCAATTGCGTTGCCTGCGCGCGACCCGCGATCGCAAGACACGGCGCTACCTGGCTCCCAGTGAATCGGCCATCCGGCGCTATCTCCAGCGAGTGGATCCCGACAAGCTCGACAAGGCGATCCAAAGCTGGATCGGCAGCCACTTGAGCCCGGATTCCAAGCTCAAACTGGCCATTGACGGCAAAACCGTGCGCGCGGCCTCCAAGGCCAGCGGACGCTCGGTGCATCTCTTCGCGGCTTTGTTTCACGGCACCGGTTTGACCGCGCGCCAGATCCAGATTCCCGAGAAGAAAAACGAGATTCCCTGTGTCAAAGATCTGGTCGCCGATCTGGACTTGGAAAATGTTTGGGTGAGTCTGGACGCCCTGCATGCCCAGACGGCCACCTCCCGGTATTTGGTGGAGGAGAAAAAAGCCAACTGCCTGGTCACCGTCAAGGCCAACCAGCCCACCCTCCAAGAGACCCTGCTCACTCTGACCCTCGGTCAGAGTTTTTCCCCCTCTGGACCGAACGCGCGACCAAGGGCATGGACGCCACGAGATGCGCGAACTCTATTTGGTGGACTTAGCGCCGGGCCAAGTCGATTTCCCTCACGCACAGCAAGCCGCTTTGATTGTTCGAACCACTCATCATCTCAAGAAAGTCAAAGTCACACAGGATGTGCAAGTGGTGCTCTTTTGCGGAAAATCAGAACGGCTTTCACCGGCTCAAGCCCAGGACCTTTTGCGCGGCCATTGGTCGATCGAGAACTCCCTGCATTATGTCCGCGACGTCACCTTTGCCGAGGATCGTTCCACCGCTCGCGTCGGCCATTCCCAGCTCAACCTGGCGGCCTTGCGCAACGCGGCGATCGCAATCTGCTGGCTCAATGCTTTGGTCCGTGGCAAGAAGCGTGCGGCTATCGCCTCTGATCGCAGAGCCGCTGCTCGCCGAATCAACCAAGCGATTACCAAAGTGGTGACACCGCTACCGACTTCGCTACCGGATTCAGCTTAGCCCAAAGGAATCCGAACCCATCGTCGGAGCAATCGCTCAATCCTCTCCGATTGAGCGCACGCATCGCTCTGCCCACAGAACCCGCAAATTCACACTCTCACCTTCGAAATCACCTTCAAAGTCATCCCCCAAGCCGACATTCCACCCGCGTTCGCCCCATCGCTTAAACAATACCATTCCCGTCTCTCATCAACTCTGTTCGTGCCGAAACCCTGGGGCCTCAGATACCTCAAAGGGCTCACAAACCTCAAGGAATTGGATCTGTGGGACACGCAGGTGACGGACGCTGAACTTGGCCATGTCAGGGACTTGTCCAATCTGGAAGTTCTACGTCTCAATGCTGCCAGGAACCTTTCGGACGCTGGCTTGGAGAACGTAGCTCGGCTGTCCAAACTTCGAGAGCTGGGTCTGGGGGCAACGGCTATCACAGACAACGGATTGGTACATCTCAAGGGATTAGTCAACCTGGAAAAACTTGAGCTTTGGAGAACCAAGATTGGCGATGCTGGGCTTGCTCATCTCAAGAATTTGACCAAGCTTAAACACTTGGAATTGAATCAGGCGAGGATCACCGATGCCAGTTGGGTAATTCTTAGCGGTTTTACAAATCTCACATACCTGCGAATTTCCGGAACTGAAATTACCGACGCCGGTCTTGTGCGGCTTAAGAGTTTGCCCCAGCTCGAGACGCTGGACCTCGGGGGCGCCAAGCAAGTCACCGACATGGCACTGAGGCAACTCCAGGATTTGCCGAAGCTTAAAGTTGTTGGGTTGAACAATGGGATTATCTCGGAAGCCGGCTTAAGTGCTTTGGACAATCGCCCGCCGCTGGAGATCACGACTGCGAGCTACTGGAAGCCCTTTACTTTGAGTGGCCCGACGATTACCGACTCAAGCCTGGTTCATCTCAAACGCCTGACAAAACTCAAATCCCTTGCGTTGAGAAATACAAAAATGAGTGAACAAGGGATCTCGCAGTTAAGCGAGATCCCCGGCTTGGAGGTTTTGCACTTAACGGGACCGGAAGTCACCGATTCCATGTTGGCTCACCTCCAGGAACTTCCCGATCTTAAAGGTCTATTTCTCGCCGATACACATGTATCGGACGCCGGTCTCGGGCACCTGAAGAAGCTGAAGAAACTGAGTGTGCTCGATTTGGTCCGTACCAAGATCACCGACATCGGCTTGGAGCATCTGAGCGGCATGTCCGGGCTCTCTTACCTGGTTTTGAAAACAACTGAAGTGAGCGATGCCGGACTGGTTTATTTGAAGAACTTGAGGAATCTTGATCAGTTGGACCTGTCGAACACGCGGGTCTCCGATGCCGGAATAACCCATCTGACGGACCTGCAAGAACTCAATTACTTGTTTCTCGCAGGAACTCATATTACCGACGCTGGCCTTGTTCAACTTAAGAAGTTGTCGAAACTTGTCTTCGTTCAGCTTCAGAAGACCCAAGTCACTGCCGCCGGGATCGAAGCGCTGAAGAAAGATCGGCCCGATTTGGAGGTCGGCCAATGAAGCCGTCCTCCCGTAATCTCGCGCCGGGACCGGAGGCTATCTGCTTTCTGAGCCAGGATGTTCGGAACCGTACCTGCCGGGGGCGTCCTCGCGCATTGTTGCCGGTCCATTTCTCCTTCAACGGCGATGCTCCTGGATTCTCAACGGGCGGCTAGGAGTCGCTCCGGTCAACTTCCACACTTTTACGGATCGAATCCGCTGCGGCCAGGATAGCCGCGCGCCGAGCCGTTCTGAAAAAGGAACAAATGAGGATCAAACGGTAATACAACGGTAATACAACGGTAACAATCTTCTGCCAGACTGCCCGGCAATTCCAGTGGCAATTGCTTTGCCAGAACAAATGAACAGCTCGGTACTATGACAACTCGAAATACAATCCAACTGGCCGTCTTCCTTCTCATCCTGCTAACCAGCCCGGCTCAAGCCGCCGAATCGCTCTCGGTTCTTCTCCAAAAAGGCATTTTCGCCGAGGAGACGGAGGGAAACCTGGACGCTGCGATCAAGATTTACGAAGGCATTGTCAAGGAAGGAGAGTCGAACCGCGCCCTGGTGGCGCAGGCTCAGTATCGGCTGGGGGTGTGCCGCTTGAAACAAGGGAAAGCAGAGGAAGCTGCAGCAGCGTTTCGCAAACTCATCGAGCAGTATGCTGACGCTGCGGAACTTGTGGCAAAAAGCCGCGAAAGGCTGGCGGCCATAGGACAGCCGGCCGCTGCCGTTACGATGCGGCAAGTCTGGCCGAAAATTGGTGATTTACAACCGAGCCGGCTCTCTCCGGACGGCCAGGTCATCTCGTTTATTGATTGGGAAACGGGAGACCTTTGGCTGCGTGATCTCAGGAGCACGGCGAACCGCAAGCTAACCCAATCAGCCGGATGGACCAATTCCAGTGAGCATGTCATCGATTCGGTGTTCTCGCCGGACGGAAAACAAATCGCCTACGATTGGTATAACAAGACCAATGACTCTTACGAAATTCGTCTCCTCACGCTGAAGGATCCCAAGCCCCAGGTGCTTGCGGCTCCGACCAACTGTTCTCTGTTCGTGGGCGACTGGTCACCGGACGGCAAAACGATCGCTGTGTCAAACTGGGAACGCGAGAGGCGTGACACCAATCAATGGAAGCACAGCATTTCTTTGATTTCGATCTCCGACGGATCCGAGCGGCCACTCGTTTCGATGGCGACGTCGAACAACATCTCCACGCTGCGTTTTTCTCCCGACGGAAGTTACCTGGCATACAACTTCCAACGCAACCAGCGCTCGGAGCCTCGAACTTTGCTCACGAACGACCTCTTCGTCGTGGACGTTCGGAAAGGAACTCAGACGAGAGTTGTCGAACATCTCGCCCACGAGCAGTTCGTGGGTTGGGCGCCGCATGGTTCAGCGATACTTTTCAGCAGCGAACGCCGAGAGACCGTGGATCTATGGTCGCTTCAAATCGAGAATGGAGAGGCCAAAGGCAATCCCAAATTACTGAAAGCCGATCTCGGGATCATGGATCCAATTGGATTAAGCCGAGAAGGCTCCCTTTTCTATGCGACGGCGGTGCAAGACGCGAAATACGTTTACGTGGGAACCGTGGATTTCGAATCAGGCAAGGTGATCGCTGAGCCAAAACCGATCAAGACGATGTTCGAGCCGCCAGGAATGGCCAGCAACAAAGCGGTAGGCTCTGCGGATCGGAAGTTCCTGTTCTTCTGTGCGGGAAATAAGGAGCCCACCGCGTACATCCTTAACCTGGAATCGGGCGAGCAGCATGCAATTCCAAAGTCAGATGCCTGGGGAAGCCGCATCCGTTGGTGGTGGCCGTCCACCGACAGCACCTTCTTATTTGTCTCTCTGTTTGGTCCTGTAAACAAGGGCGGCTGGTATCGGGTCAACGTTCATACCGGGGAAATGGTTCCGCTTGCACTTCACAAAGAGGGTATCCGGCAGATGATCGATAATCCAATTCGGTTCTGTATCTACGATGGATTTTTGGGCTATGGCCGTCTCTACGAAAACCCAAAGAAACTGGTGCTCGTGAAGCATGACCTTCAATCGAATCGCGAAACGGAGTACGAGATTCCAGGCCTTGACAGCTCCCCGATTCCTAGAATGCCCAACAGCTACCCAAATCGAGCGATCCTGCTGGCGGACGGGAGATCCTTCTTTTTCAATCGCTGGAAGGCGTCTGAGAATCTCCATGCGCTGATCCGGCATGACCTCGCAACCGGCATTCAGAAAGAGTTTGTGACCTCGAAATCGCCGATTGGAGTTGTGGACACGGCAAGCGAGGAAACGGTCTTCATCACGACCACTGATGAGCGCCAGCGTCCGGTTTTCACTTTGTTCTCGATCTCGGACTCTGAATTGAGCCCGAGATTTCAAGCAACCGTTCCTGACGGCTTTGAGTACCGTGGCCAGCATTGGAGTGAGCCTCATCTCATTCTCATAAAAACAGCCGGACAGGAGAAGGGCGCACTGGCCGAGATGTGGACGTTGTCCGTTCGATCGGGCGAGCTAAAGCGACTTGGCCTCTCAGTTCCAGATGACCAACGGTGGGGGTTAAGGAAGAATTCCCAATTGGTTCAGTTTCAAATGACGACTTCGGGCTCTCGCGACGTTTGGGTAATGGAGAATTTTCTGCCACCCAAAGCGTACACAGAATAGGCTCGGAATACTGAGGTTTATGAACGAGACATTCTCCGAGGCACAACTGTTCCGCGCTTACGAGGTTGTATTTGAAGCGCTGCTGAGCGGGTGGATCGTCGCTTTCGCAGTGGTTTTCATTGGTGCGATCCTGCTGATCATTCTGTGCTGCCGGGTTGAAGCTGGCAACCCGTCGAAGGGATGCGGAATTGGACATCGCCGCAATGACACATCTCAAGAGCTTCAGCCCTGAAGTGGCACAGGAAGGCGGCGCGTGTTCTGTAATGACCGACTCGGTACGCCCTGGTGATTCGAGTTCATGGGCCAGCCGATGGATTGTTGAGCGTAGGACGGAGGGGAATCTGTGATGCGCCGATTTTCGAGGGATGGGGTCTTCCGGGTCCGAGAACAGATTCCGTGAAATGCTCTTCCGGCCTCCGGGGACGTCGGCTCTCCAATTGGCGCCGGTTACCCCTAAAATGGGAGGGTGAGGCTCCCGCCGAACCCTGGAATGCAATCAAGAATGGGTTCGGCGGAAGCCTCACCCTCCCGTCTTCATCGGAAGCGGAGTTCCGAAGGACCGGGGGATTCATGGGAAGTGAAAACCTCCAAAATTTGGGCGCGAATTGGGACCATGAACCGAGCCGAAGCGGTAGCGCCGATTGGCAATCCGCGACACGGCAGACTGCCTGTCCGCGCTACATCGAGCAGACTGTTCATGGGCTGGAGAGTTGTTACATTGCTGGCTCCTTGTAAACTGTTCAATGGATGCAATGGCGCTTTAAACATTCTCACGGCGGAGACCACAGCCCGGTGTCCACGTTCGCGGTGCTTCTGTTAGTGGCGCTTGTGGCGGCGGGTTGCGTCCTGTGGTTTATGACCGTCGCCATGCGTAACGAGCGGTTGGCCGTGCAACAGCGTTTGTCCGATGTCTATCTCAACCACCTGGCTACGGTGGAGCGGGAACTGACGACGTTTTGGAGAGAGCGGCAAATGGCGGTGCAATCGTTCACTGGCAATTCCGCGTCCGAAATCTTCGCAGCGACGATTCGATCCAATCTCGCCGACAGCGTGATTCTCTACGATCCATCGGGAACGGTGGCGTATCCATCAGCTCCGAACGCCAAACCCGGGGCGCCAGCCGAAGAACCCAAAGGCTGGGAGGCCGCCCGGGAACTCGAGTTTCAGAAGACCAATTACGTCGCCGCGGCGGAAGCCTACAGGCGCCTCGCTAAATCGAATGCGGACATTCATTTGAAGGCGCGGGGGATGCAGGCGCAGGGGAGTTGCCTTTTGAAGGCCGGTCTGGAAAAGCCGGCCCTCGAAGTGTTGGCCGCATTGACCAATGATTCAGAGCTCCGCAACGCGATCAGCCCGCAGGGATCGCTGCTGGTTCCCAATGCTCAGTTGCTTGTTCTGAAAGTGATTCACGATTCCTCGGACCCGCAGTTTCAACAAACCCTGGCCGATTTGACCCGGCGTCTCAACGATTACAGCGAGTCGGAATTCTCCGCCGGCCAGCGACGGTTTTTGATGGAGGAAGTGAATTCGCTTAAATCCCTGCCGGTGGAGGCTCAGGATTCAGGTCGCCTAAATTCCGGCACTGCTCCGCGCTTCCCAACGCTCGTGGCGGAGGCGCTGGCGGCCGAGTATCTGGAGCTTCAACCCGTGTTCCCGGCAGAGTTCAAATTGCTGCGCGGCATTGGGATAAAAGTTTGGCGCTTGGCAACCGCCGACCGCCTCAAAGTCGTGCTATTTCGGGAGGATCGAGTGCGGGAGGAAATGAACGCTTTCCTTGCGCCGCTCTCGCTTCCTGAGATTCGGGTCGCTTTATTCGCGCCCGGTGACGTGCTGCCGTCGAACCAGCCGTTGCCCGCGCAGGAGGCCGGTGAACTGTTTCCCGGCTGGCGGCTCGCGCTGCAATTTCAGGGTGTGGATCCGTTTCTTGCCGCGTCCGAACGTCAAACTCGATTCCACCTTTGGACAGGGTCCTTGGTGGTGCTGATCATCGCGGCTCTGGCGTTTTTAGCGGCGCGATTTGTCGGCGCGCAAATGCGCCTGGCGCGCGTCAAAAACGAATTGGTCTCCACCGTCTCGCACGAACTAAAGACGCCGCTGGCTTCCATGGGGGTTCTGGTCGATACGCTTTTGGCCGGGCGGTATCACGGATCCGAGCAATTGCAGAAATACCTCCGTCTGCTCGCCAAAGAGAATCGCCGGCTCAGCCATCTCATCGAGAATTTTCTTTCGTTTTCACGCATGGAGCGCAACAAGCAGCCGTTTCGGATGGAGAATGTGGCGGTCTCCCGAATC
>JAQBVM010000324.1 GCA_027623095.1 Verrucomicrobiota bacterium | reverse complement strand
TTTGACGAGACTTCGATGAACGCGGCAGCGTCTTGGACTGCGGTGACGAGCGGAGCGATTCACCGCTTTCGCTTTGGCGAGTCCGAAAGCCCGAGAGAGTTCTAGCGAGGCGGGGCCTCAGACCGGGCGCTTGGAGCGCGGCTTGTCCCAAGCCGCAGCACTTCCGCAGCGGGTGGGGCGTTTCATAGGTCCGCGCGCACGCAATACGTCCACGTGCTGCGGGCTGCGACAGCCCGCGGTCCGGTGCTTGCGAATGGAAACTTGACTCATTTACAGCAACTTTTGAAGTTCAAGGAATCTAGACAACTTGGTTCCATGTCAAAAGCGGCAACTGCGCAGGCTTCGTCGCCGCACTCTCCAAGACCTGGCGGAAGATTTGATGAAACCCTGAGTCTCGTTGCGAATCGCCGGAGAATGCAAGACGCCCGCCCCATAAGGAGAAGTCAGGGCTTCACGGAGTGGCTTCCCAAGCCCTGCACGCTGGGGGCCCACGTGAGATGTTCGCTTCGCGAAAAGCAGTGTCGCCCCACCGAGAGAAACGAGAGTCGGCGCGTCCTCCCCGGTGGAAATGCGGAGGGTGGGTCTGTCCTCATTCGGATGGAAGGGAACCGGTTTCGCCGCCGGATATCAACAAGGCATTGTCAGCGACCGGCAACACGAGTATCGTCCATCAACGCAATGAACCATTCCATGAAACGATATCCCTTCATGCTCGCGCTGGCGCTCTTGTGTGGCCAGCTTTCCACCGTTGCAGCGGCCCAGCCGAACGTCATCTACATTATGGCCGACGAGCTCGGCTACTACGAACCTGGGTTTATGGGCGGCCAGAACATCCAGACGCCGCACATCGACCGGATGGCCGCGGAGGGCGTGAAGTTTAACAACCTATTCGCCGGTTCATCCGTCTGTGCGCCGACGCGCTGCACGTTCCTCACTGGCAAGCACAGCGGTCACACGTCGGTGCGCTCGAACGGCGGAGGAACACCGCTGCGGGCGGATGAAACGACGATTGCCTCCATGCTCAAGCCGCTGGGTTACGCGACGGGCGGTTTTGGCAAATGGGGTTGTGGCGGACGGGACTCGACGGGCGTGCCGGAGCGGCGCGGATTCGATGTGTTCCTCGGCTATTACGACCAGGTTCACGCGCACACCTATTACCCCCCCTATCTCATCCGGAACAGCGAGGAGGTGCCGTTGCGCGGCAACAATGGCGGCAGCGCCGGACAGACTTACTCGCACTATGTTATCCACAAGGCGGCGATGACGTTCATCCGCGAGAATGCCCAGAGGCCGTTCTTTGCCTATCTCCCCTACACGCCGCCGCACGGGAACTTCGACATTCCCGACGACGACCCCGCTTGGGCGCTTTACCAAGACAAGCCGTGGACGGAACCCGCGCGACGCTACGCCGCGATGGTCACGATGGTGGACCGGCAAGTCGGCGAGATCCTCGCGCTGCTTAAAGAACTGAGCATCGACAACAACACGCTTGTCTTTTTCAGCGGTGACAACGGCGGCAACGATTATTTCAAGTCTGCCGAGCATCCGCGCGGTGTGCACCTGGCCAACAAGCATCCGCGGACCGGTGTCGAATATCGCGGCACGAAGGGCACGCTCTACGAGGGAGGGTTGCGAATTCCGTTCATCGCTCGATGGCCGGGCAAAATCACGCCGGGTCGTGTGAGCGAGCATCTGGGGTATTTCCCCGACATGCTTCCGACGATCGCCGAGGTGACCGGCACGGAGGCACCGGCAGACGTTGACGGCCTCAGCCTCGTGCCCGAGCTCATCGGAGAGGCCGCCGCGGGCCGCAAACAGACTCGGCACGAGTTTCTCTACTGGGAGATCGGCGGCTGGATCGCCATCCGGCAGGGCAACTGGCGCGCCGTGAAACCGAATCGGAGCACCCGTTGGGAACTTTACGACATCGCCACCGACCCCAGCGAAGCGAAGAACCTCGCCGAAGCGGAATCCCACGTTCTCGCCAAACTCACCGAGCTCGCCAAGAAAGCGCACGATCCGGTCCGCGAAGGCACGTTCACAAGCCCCGATCGGCACGAACGCGACCGGCGCGCCAAATTCGGCAGACACGATCAGCCCCAGGCTCCCGCGCCGGGAGCGAGGCCTAGAGGTCAGGGCGCAGCGCAGCCTGTGCAGGGACTTCGGCCCAACTCGGACTAGAGAATTGTCCGCACCGGCAGAGAGAACACAGGCAACCGGAAGCAAGTCCGTATCGCGATCAAACTGAGGTTCATGTCTGGGAATAAACAATTTGAAACATGATTAAGCTCCACCTTGCTGTTTGCATCGGAATGCTGGCCGGCGCCACGACGCATTTCCGAGCTGCCGAATACACTCCAGTTGAGATCGGCGCTGCCGAGGGAGGAGACGTTGTCAGCGTGACCGGAGGTTATGCTGTGCGGGGAGGCGGCGCCGGAATCACCAGCCGATCCGATCAATTCCATTTCGGCTACGAGGAACGATCCGGGGATTTCGACATTCGCGTGCGGGTGGCAGCCGTGTCGATCACCGATCCGTTTGTGCAGGCGGGATTGATGGCGCGCGACAGTTTGGATGCGAACGCCGGATTTGGCGGCGTCTTCGCGTCGTCCGCCGAACTGGGCTGTTTCTTCGAATCACGCGCGACGGTGGGCGCTCCAGCGCGGACCGAGGCGCCTTCCGGCGGTTTTCCAGTTAACTATCCGCAAAGCTGGCTTCGATTGCGCCGCGCCGGAAATCAGTTCACCGGATATGGAAGTTTTGACGGAGAGGCATGGCAACAGTTGGGCAGCGCCACACTAGACTTTCCCTCGAACCTGTTTTTCGGGATGGCTGTTTCCAGCCAAAACACGAATGCGGTGGCCGCGGCACAGTTCCGCGACTTGGGAAGCGTGAGCGCGGATGCGCCATTCACCCACAAACCAGTGCGCGAACCGATTGGCCCGTCGAATCGGCGCACCGGGCTGGTTTTCTCCGAGATCATGTATCACCCGAGCGCCCAATCAGACGGCAAAAACCTAGAATTCATCGAGCTGTATAACGCCGAAAGTATCTTTATGGACCTCACGGGCTGGAGGCTGTCCGGAGCCGTCAATTACACCTTTCCCGCGGGATTCAAACTTCAAGCCGGTGAATTCGCGGCGGTCGCAGCCAGCCCTGCCGAGCTGGAGAATGTTTATGGCATAACGGGCGTTTTGGGTCCCTACTCCGGCAGCCTAAATAACGCGGGTGACAATCTGAAACTTCTTAACGCCGCCGGGGCTGTTCGCTTGGAAGTTGAGTACTCGCCGAATCCTCCATGGCCCGTCTCCGCCGACGGCGCCGGTCATTCACTGATCCTGGCGCGGCCAAGCTATGGTGAGAACGATTCCCGATCCTGGTCTCCCAGCGAACGCATGGGCGGCACGCCCGGCGAATTAGAGGCCATCCTTCCGAACCCATGGGCCAGTGTTGTCGTTAACGAGTTTCTCGCACGCACGGACGACCCGGTGTTCGACTTTGTCGAGCTTTACAACGCGAGCAACACTGCGGTGGACATTTCGGGCTGCTTCCTGAGCGACACCGTTTTGACGAACAGATTCCGCATTCCGGACGGAACCGTCCTCGAGCCGCGCGGCTTCCTCTCCTTCAACCAGAATCAACTCGGATTCGCGCTCAACAGCGACGGTGAAACGATCTATTTCGCCGCCGCTGACCAAAGCCGGATAATTGACGCGGTTCGCTTTGGCGGGCAAGAGAACGGCATCAGCTCGGGCCGTTCACCGGACGGCTCGTCCACAATTCGGCGTCTAACCGCGCCGACTCCGGGCGCTGCCAACGCCGCGTGGAGAGTCGAGGAAATCGTGATCAACGAAATCATGTATCACTCGATCTCAGACGACGACGAGGATCAATATGTGGAATTGCACAATCGATCGCCGGGATCGGTCGATTTGAGCGGATGGCGATTCGAGGCTGGAATCGATTTCGAATTCCCAAAAGGCGCGACGATCGCTCCCGATGGTTACGTGGTTGTGGCGAGGAACGCCGTTCGTCTGCGCTCCATTTACTCGCAACTAACCGAGTCGAACACGTTCGGAGATTTTGGCGGGACCCTCAGCAAATCCGGAGAACGCCTTGCGCTGGCGAAGCCGGATTCAGTCGTTACGACCCGCTCGGATGGCGGGCTCGCAACCAACCAAATTCATATTCTTGTCTCCGAAGTGAGTTACGTGGACGGGGGACGCTGGCCGGCTTTGGCGGACGGCGGTGGGTCAAGTCTTGAGTTGATCGATTCGGGAGCCGACCTCTTGTGCGCGCCCAATTGGGCGGCCAGCGACGAAACACAGAAAGCGCCGTGGACAACCGCTGAATTCACCGGGCGCCTCGATCTCGGAGCGAGCGGGCAATCCGCCAATCGATTCTATATCCTGGCCCTCGGCGCCTCCGAATGCTTGGTGGACGATGTCGAGATTGTTCCCGCTGGCAGCACCAATTTGCTGGCGAACGGGAGCTTTGAAAATGGATCGACAGGGTGGAGCCTTCTCGGCAACCACAGCAGAAGCTCCGTGGAAACGGCGGGAGCCGCCGCCGGGCAAAACTGCCTGCATCTCCGCGCGCCGGGAGACGGCAATACGGGCATTAATTCCGCGCGCGCCAACCTTACTTCAACACTCCGGTCCGGCCAAACGGCGACGATTCGAGCGAAGGTTCGCTGGCTCTCAGGCTGGCCCGAACTGCTCTTTCGGGTGCGTGGCAACTGGATCGAAATGCCCGTGCGCATGGACATTCCGCGAAATCTCGGCACTCCCGGAGTGGCAAACAGCCGCTGGGTGAACAACGCCGGACCCGCCATTTATGACGCGACTCACACGCCGGCGCTTCCGTCCGCGAACGAACCGGTCGTTGTCACATGCCGGGTCTCCGACGCCGACGGAGTCGCGCCGCCTCAACTTCGGTTTCGGATCGATCCGGACAGCACTTACACAACCGTCCTCATGCGGGACGACGGCGTCCTAGATGACGCGCTGGCCGGAGATGGGATTTATTCCGCCACGATTCCCGGACAATCCTCTGGAACATTGGCGGCGTTTTATTTTGAAGCCAGCGACAGCGGATCGCCGGCAGCCAGCAGCCTCTTTCCCGATGACGCGCCCACGCGCGAGTGTCTGATACGGTGGAATGACACGATTCCATTCGGCACCTTCGCGCACTATCATCTCTGGAGCACGCGGGCGACGGAAACCGCGAGGACTCGTTCCCGCGCTTTGGATAACACCTATCGCGACAGCACGCTCGTCTATGGCAATTCTCGCGTAATCTACAACGCGGGGTTTCGTGACAAAGGCAGCCCGTACCACGCCGGTTCGGGTGATTTCGCGGTGACCGTCCCCAGAGACAATTTGGTATTGGGAATTGATGATCGCGTATTTGGCTCCACGGGAAACGGAGGAAATGAAAGCACCCGAATTCGCGGGGACGTGAGCGGGTGGATCGGGGAGCAAATGGGAATCCCATTTCTGCACAGCCACTACATTCGGCTCTATCGCAACGGCCAAGCCTTTCGGGATATCCTGTACGACCTGGAACAACCGAACCGCTCGTACGCCAGCAATTGGTTTGGCGGCGGAGGCCAGGGGGACGAACTTTACAAAATAGCGGTCTGGTTTGAATTCGACGACAGCAATTCAAACTTCACGGCCACGAGCGCGACGCTCGAACGATTTCTGTCAAGCGGCGCCTACAAACTCGCCCGTTACCGTTGGAACTGGCAACCGCGTCCAAGCGGCATGACCGTGAACAATTACACCCCCATTTTTAACCTCGCCGCGGCCGCCAACAACACCGCCGATCGCATTACCGGGATGTCCAATCTCGCCGACATGGAACAGTGGATGCGCGCGTTCGCCTACAACCGGGTCTTGGGCAACTGGGACGCATGGACCTTCAATGTCGGTCAGAACATGTATCTCTATTCGAAGGCGGGCAGCCGTGCCGTGCTTTTGCCGTGGGACATCGACTTCGTACTGGGGGACGGCAACGGAACGAGCGATGCCTTGTGGGGCGGGCAAGACCCAGTGATGAACCAAATCTTCAACCTGCCCGTGTACCGGCGGATGCTCTGGCGAGCCTTCCAAGACGCGGTGGCGGGCCCGATGCAACCGGAAAACTATGGGCCGCAAATCGATTCCCGCAGAGCCATCTTGCTGAAAAACGGACTGACCGGAGCCTCCGATCCACGGTCTCTGAAGACATATCTCGACGGTCGCCGACGCTACATCGAGAGCCAGCTCCAGAGAAACGACGCAAACACTTTTGCGATCACCAGCAACGGCGGAAGCAGTTTTTCCACCTCCAGTCCCGTCGCCCAAATCACCGGCGTCGCGCCATTCGCTGTCAAGACGATCGAGATCAACGGCATCCCCTATCCGATCAACTGGACGGGGTTCACCACGTGGAGAATTGACGTCCCTCTTGGCGCGGCGGCCAACCCACTCGAGTTCGTGGGTCGCGACCTTCGCGGCCAGCCCGTTCCGGGTGCGACCGCAAATGTCACGGTCGAGTACTCCGGCGCGGTAGCGCGGCCCGAGAATTGGATCGTGATCAACGAAATCATGTACCATCCGCCTGAAAAGAACGCCGAATTCTTGGAACTCTTCAATCGGCATCAAACCACCACTTTCGATCTTTCCGGCTTTCGAATCAGCGGCCTCGATTTCAGATTTCCAGCCGGCTCGTTTATCGGCCCCAACGGTTACACGATTGCGGCTGAAAACCGGGCCGCTTTCGCCAGAACGTACGGAGCGACCATTCCGGTCACCGGCGAATATTCGGGCAAACTCGACAACGGAGGCGAAACGTTGCGCCTGATCAAGCCGGGCGCCACGGAGGCCGGGGATCAGATCATTAATGAGCTGCGCTACGATAACAATCCCCCGTGGCCGGCCGCCGCGGACGGGCTCGGGCCATCGCTGCAACTCATCGATCCCGCGCAAGACAACCGGCGCGCCGGGAACTGGGCCATTACCGAAATCAACGATGTCAATCGCTCCACACCCGGTCGAGCAAACATTGTGCGCGCGACCATCGATCCTTTTCCCCCGATCTGGATTAATGAAGTGCTATCGGTTAATTCATCCGGCCCGGCCGATAACGCCGGCGAACTTGAGCCGTGGATCGAACTTTTCAACGCGGGCGCCGATACAATCCACCTGGATGCCTGGTCTCTCACGGATGACTATGACATTCTCGATAAATGGGTATTCCCGACCGGAGCTCTTGTTCCGGCGAACGGATTTGCGCTTGTATGGGCGGACGGTGAACCAGACGAATCCTCGTCCGGAAATCCGCACGCGAACTTTCGTCTGCGCTCAAGCGGCGGCTCAGTCGCATTGGCTCGGGTCCAAAACGGCCGGCGTGTCGTTGTGGATTATTTAAACTACCCCGCCCTGCCTACGAGCCAATCATTCGGATCGTTCACCGACGGAAATCCATTTAAACGGCAAGCACTCGAAACGCCCACGCCCGGTTTCGGAAGGATAGATCCCGACCCAGCCAAGATCCTCACACTCGAAGCGGCGCTTCCATTCGCGGGACGGGTGACCCTCACTTGGAACGCCAAAGCTGGTTCCCGTTACCGGCTGGAAGCCGCCGCCGATCTTTCCGCTCCGCGGTGGACAACCGTTTTTGAGGAAGTGGCCACCGGCGCCACCCAATCGTTCAACGACGTCGTGACCACGGCGCACCGCTATTATCGCCTGGTCATGGAATGATGGGATTGGCACCACGGCGACACATACAAAACCGGCACGCGGCCTTCCAGGCCGCAGCATGTTTGTTAAAGCGACGCGATCGATCTGGCCTGCGGTTTTCCATGTTTTTGAGTGCTGCGGCCTGGAAGGCCGCGGTCCCGCTCGAAAAGTGCGGCTGTATGGACAGCGGGTTTTCCAAACTCCAGACCTCAAAATAAAGGGGGTCTTTTGAGGATAAGACTGAGCGGTTGAATTCCCTCCTATTCGTC
>JAQBVM010000323.1 GCA_027623095.1 Verrucomicrobiota bacterium | reverse complement strand
GATGCAGGCGTCACGCTCTCCCGCGAGGAATGGCTTCGCAAACTGGATTCGAATGATGGCGACGTGAACAAATTCATGCGCACATCCGACCGCAACGGCATCTTTGTCTCGGTCAATCCGCTTAGGATCGGTGGCTCGAAAGATGCGGACGTGACCAGTTACCGGCATTGCTTGCTGGAGTTCGACGCAATCTCCCAAGAGGAGCAATGGTCACTCATCAAGCAGTCCGGCATTCCGGCGACCGCTGTAATCTCGTCAGGCGGCAAATCAATCCATGCCTGGGTCAACGTGGATGCGAAGGACCGCTCGGAATTCAACGAGCGCGTTAAACTGGTATATGAGCATTTCGCCGAGTGGAAGCCCGACGCGAAAAACAAGAACCCTTCCAGATTTAGCCGCCTTCCAGGTTGCGTCAGGGGAAAGCGGCGACAGGAGCTGCTGGCTGTTCAAATCGGTGCCCCATCATTCTCCGAATGGCACGCCGGCCTAACAACCGAAAGCGTTGGGCAAATAACGTCCATAGCCGACTTGCTGGCCTTTGACCCCTCCACGGATCAAAACACCGTCCTGGGCAAGCGCTGGCTCTGCCGAGGGTCATCCTGCCTGGTCGTCGGTCAGAGTGGCCTTGGCAAATCGTCCTTCGCGATTCAGGCCGCGGTAACCTGGGCGCTTGGAAGGCCGCTCTTCGGAATTACACCAGTCAAGCCGCTCAAGTCCTTATTTATCCAGGCCGAGAACGATTTCGGAGACCTCGCGGAAATGGTTCAAGGCGTCGTGACTGGGCTCGGTTGCACGCCAGCCGAACTCAAATTGATTAACGAAAACGTTATCATCGTGCGGGAAGCCGTTCACACAGGTTTTGAGTTTGCCCGCGCCGTCCAACGGCTCATCGACCGCTACAAACCCGATCTTGTCTGGTTCGATCCTCTCCTATCGTTCATCGGCGATGATATTTCAAAGCAATCCGTTTGCTCGCAATTCCTTCGGTCGTGGCTCGGGCCGATCGGCGAGGCAACCGGTGTCATATGGATGATGATTCATCATACCGGGAAACCTGCGACCGATCCGAAGTCCAAATCGAAATGGCTTTCAACGGACTTCAGCTATTCAGGAATCGGATCGTCGGAACTGACGAATTGGGCGCGGGCGATCTGCAACCTGGAAAGGTTCGATGAAACGCATTTCAAATTGATGCTCTCAAAGCGCGGCAAGCGGGCCGACGCTCGCGATGTGTTTGGAAACCCGACGTGTCAAATCTGGTTAATCCACTCAGAGACAGGGATTCGCTGGGAACAAGTTACAGAACCCGTAAAAGCGAAGACTCACACGATTGCGCCAAGCGAGAAAAGCGAAATATCAAGCCCTCTTGACAAATTCATGCCGCACTGGGAAGCCTGGCGCGATTCGTGGACCGATACCGAGCTCCACGACATGGGCGATGCGGTTAATAAGCTGGAAGAGTTTTGCAAGCTGGAGAAATTCAAACTCAAAGAGGGGGAAGCCAGCGCGATCCTGAAAATGTCCGGTGATCGTGGATTGATGATCTTGAAAATCACCCAGGAGGGTTACCGTTGCTCAATGATTTTTTAGAAAATCTTTGTAGTACTCCGCGAGTCCCTCCCGGATAATGTGAAGCGCTTTCCGTTCCGCTTGATGCACCGCCTGCCGCGAACAGCCGAGGATTCCTGCAACTTCCTGCTGAGTTCGAATCGCTATCCTTCCCAGTTCTGAAACGTTGTAATTGGATGGTGCCTCATGTGAAGACCGCCTCACCCATTTATTGTAATGTTTTGTGCTCATTTTCTTATTTCGTTGATTATTAGGATTATTTGGATTGTAAAAAGCGCGGCCATTCCGACCACAATCCAAGAAAAGAGGTTCAAAGTGCGGGTGGATTAGTGTTTCGTTTCCGTTTCCACTCACAGAATATGCACTCGAACTTTTGCGGTTTCTGGCACTGCGATTTGTAGCAATAGACCCCTTCCCGACAAGTCGGGCAACGGTGAGAGTGTTTCTTTCTCGGCAATAATTGGATTGAGTTCATAGTTTTTATTCCGTTCCTTTGTTCACTGCGTCCCGTTGTGGTCCGCTTCGGTCGCGAGCCTGTCACGCCCGCGAACGAAACTAACGCTGGATATACGCGTTGAGTCCGATGATGACGGCCTTGCCGTCCACCACAGCCGCCGTCGCTTTGTTCCCGCCGCTGGTGGCTACGACCAACGTCTTGCCGCTCTTGCTCGGTGAAGGAATTTGAATCGGGATTGTGATGACCAGGTTTCCGTTTACTATTTCGACTTTCATGGTATTTTGCTTTCTGTTCTGTTTGTTGCTGTTGATGAGCCCCGGCTAATTACCGGGGTTTTTGTTTCAGCTCAGGCAAGGCAAAAACAAAAGACTGCGAGCGCCACGAAGATTGCCCACCCGATCATGTCTTGAATCGTTTCTTTCACGCTTTGCCTTTCTATCTTGATTGTGCCGCCTGGGTCGCCGCATCATCGTCCACCGGGACAGGTCTCCGATCAGAGTAAGCCCTGGTCGGGAACGTGCCTGGATACGCACGCCGAATCGATTTTCGGTCTTTCTCACAGCAAAGATCCGCCGCCTCATAGCTGCTATGAGTTGTCCCGCATTCACCTCTCACACTGCCTTTACACGTCCATTTCATAATTCTCTTGCCTCTATCGGAGCAACCCGACCGGAATTGTTCGCGCTCCGGCGGGCGCTTGAGTCTGCTCAGGTCTGCTGCTGCGACAGCAGAACCGAGGGGACTCTATTGATGAGGGTCAAAGGCGTCGCAGTAAGCCCTAGCAACCTCCTCGCCTGCATACCACGCCAGAGCATTCAAAATCTGCATGCCGCCTTTGCAGTCACGCCCTGCATACAGGGCCATTCCAATTTCCTCGTCAAATGGTTTGGGGCCGTGTCGGAAACAACCGAACCCCTTAACCATTTCGAAAATCGAAATCCCAAATTCTCTTGCCTGCGCGGATGCCATTTCCTCAATTGCCGACCGATTGCGGCTTGCAAACGGTTCGGTGTCCCTGTTGTAAAGGAACCCGTTAAACCCACCGTCAATCCCGCCACGGCAAATGTCCGACGCCTTTTCACTGAACGATTCCCATCCGCCCATTTGCCGCACCACGGCGCGCACCAGGGCGGCTGGAATTGATGTTGATTCGATGAGCCGTTGAATGCTCGGTTTCGATGTTGTAGTCGTCATGTTTATTTTACGTTTCTACCCCTGATTGTTGCGCCGGGGTCGCGCTTGGTCTTCTCAGGTCTGCGCCTGCGAACGCAGAACCGAGGGGACTTATTCGTTGAGAGCGCGATCAGCCTGTCGGATTGCTTCCCGAAGAGAAGATCGAACGGAGTCAGCAAATCGCAGCGACTTGTCTTTGAGTTTCTTTGCTTCATCCGTGGCAGTGGTGAGGATTTGCGCCGCTTCCCGCCGCGCTGAGGCCAATTCGCCAGCGCACAATTGGCGAGTGGCTTCCATGGTTGGAGAAGGCATGAAGTCAGATCGAATGTCGGATTCGACTGTGGAAATTACGGACCTCAACCATGGACCGCAATACGAATTGGCTGTGAGCTTATCCGCTGCGTCACGGAGGATTTGGATTTCGTCGGATTTGATCATATCGTTTTTTCCTCTTCGACAATGATCCATTCGCAGTCGTCATATACCCCAGCCAGGTGCTCGCGCGCCTCATTCGCGTCCGCCTCGTTATTGAACCTCGCGTATTCGCTGCCCCAGCATCCGTCCAATTCAGGCCCGTTGCCACGGTCGCAGTAGATTTGAAAGACCGATTTTTTTGTTTTTGTATTTGTTTTTGTTTTTGTCATAATTCAATTAACCTCAATTCTAGTCCTCGAGTCAACTTTTTTCTCAACTTATTTCAGTGGTAAAATCCAATAGGTTGGATTGCAATGGTTTACAAATGAAAATAAATGGTGGAAACATTATGAAAATCGTCATTAAGTGGACGTGTATGCAGGTTGATTCGTATTTCCGAAGCGTCAATCCGATCCCGTATGCTATGCTAGGTGATATTCACACCCTACTCCTCCTTAGAAAGGAGTAGGGGTAAAATGAATGAATCTCACCCTGCGTCTCTGCGGACGCGCTAAAGTCTGCGCATTGCATTACGGGGTTCGGAATACGACGCGAACACGCGTTGCTTGACGATAGGAAGATTTTGCATTATGGATATTCGACATGAAGCAAGACTATATCTCAATACCGATTACTAAAACTCCACAGCAAATCCAGGAAGGCCATGAGTCAGTGACCGCAAGGATGAACGCAGGATTAGCCAGGGATCTAAACGCGCTTGACTACGAATGGAAACTCGTCAAACGGTGGCCGTCCAAGGGCGCCCCAGTGTTCGCCGCAGAATCAAAGGTCCTAAACGGTATCACAGGCAAAAAGGTCAAAATCCAGTTGCACCGATTCGCCTGGGGATTGCATGAACCCCGGAAGGATGCGACAAAAATGTTCGTCATACCGAAGGACGGAAACGCGCTGAACTGCGACATAAACAACCTCGAGAAATTGAGTCAAGAGCAGTGGGACGCCCGAAACCACCGGAAGACAGACGATTACCTCACGGACGAGGAACGTGAATGGGTTGACGCTCACTCAATCAAAATTGGCAAGAGCCGGGGTAGCTTATACCGTGACGCAATCAGATTGATGATTGCCAACGAATCAGGAGATCCGTTCCAAGATTGACAGGATACACTCCAAGATTGAAATTGCCGGAAATGAGCGACCAAGAAACCCCGCCGCGAAACCGTTCCGGGCGCCCAAGACTCGGGAAAAAGGCAATTCTCCTGCGCGTGTCACCAAATACAGTCCAGTTCCTCAAGGAACGATCCCCAGTTCCACAGGGCGCCATCGTTGACGAGTTAGTTCGAATTGCGCAGCAGGTGATGGCTCATAGCGACGATTAGGGCATGAGCAATACCAACACAGCCAAAACCCTGTTCAGCGGCTTAGACGCCCGTTTAGCAAAGCTCGCCCCAAAAAACTCGAAACGGAAACCCGATAGCACAAACCAGCAACCCGATAGCACAAACCCAAACCCACGCCCTCAGACAGAGCGCGAATTTGTTATGGGCATGAAAAACGCTATCGGAAATACGGTGGACGATGCTCTTGCGGGTAAAGGGCTTACAAATAAACAGTATCGATCAACCGTTGCTTTGACCGCTCAACAGTATGCCGACCTTGAGGCGCGGAAACACGCGCACAGGGCCGGCGAGCTGATTGACAAAACAACCGTGGACATGTTCAACGTTATCAACGAGTTGCGCACGAAGATTGATTTATCTGAGATTGGGGAACTAAAAACCCTAGTTGATACGTATCGAGCGGCAGGAACGGAATTACGCCGCGCTATGGGGATCTGCGAGCCGGGGGCCGGATCTACTCAGCAGTCCGGAGCGCTCGTCCAGGTCCAGTGTCTGGGGACCGTGGTATTGAACCAGGCGGACCTGGGAGACGATTACGATGTTGCCCAGGCGCCAGGCACTACCCTTGGATTGCCGGATTTGGACGATGTTTTTCCGTCCGAAGCCGTTGTTCCCTAACGGTTTACAATCCAAATCCTCTCCGTACGAAATATAATCGTTATTGTGCGAAACAAATTCGAAACGTGTTGAGTGTGAACGTGTTGCCGATGCTCGAAAAATAAGTGAAAATAAATGTTGAAGCGTAAGCCGCTTTTGATAGGATAGGGGTATGGAAAGAACAAAAACGAAATCGAATACAAAAGCGCAAATCAAAACGGTGGGGTCTCTTGAACGTCGTGGATATGACCACGGATATACTCAGCCCGACGGAAACCCTGTGATGGTGCTACGGGAGAAAAGGATATGGGTCGAAGTCATCCGCAACGGAGGATACCGACCGGCATCGTAGAATGAAACCAAACGAACATGAAAAAACAAACACCATTAGAAATCCAACATGCCGAATACAAGCAATTCGTGATTGCTCAATTGCAATCCATTAGAGACGCGGAATCTGCCGAGCGATCAGCTGATCGCAAGGAGCACGCTAAAAAAGAAGCAGCTGCGGCCCTCCTAGAAGGCGGACGAGACTGGTCAATGGCCTAGGTCGAAACCGGAGCGATCCGGTCCACCAGTTAAGCTGGTGCTGATGAGATCAATATGAAGACGAACGAAGAAATCAAAGTGGCCTGTGAAAGGTCAATAATCCTAGCTGCCGACGGTGTTGAAAAACTGCGCGTGACTGACGTTATGCGAGTCATGGAGGATTTTTTTTACGGCGCTGGCAGCACGGCTGAAATGGTGGACTACATCGTGGCCAATAGACCCGACCTGGCAGACGAAGCGAAAGCCTGCCAGATCGAGCTGGTCCCAGCATGAGCCCAATCAAAGCCTACCTATCAAGCATCGGTCGAAAGGGCGGCCAGAAGTCCAGGCGCACACTCACCCAGGCCCAGGCTAGGGCAATGGTGCGAGCCAGGACGGCTAAGCGCCTGCGCCTGCTCCACGCGGAACAAATCGCAGCGAAATAAGCATGCTTTTCTCCAGCCGGCCAGCCGGAGATGGGCGGCCAAACCCCTTTCAGGCCGTGGTGTCGTTACGTATATGCCCCTCACGAAAATTCTTTAAATTTCGACTGAAAATAAAGTTGACAACTTTTTACTTTATGTGATTTTGGGGGGATGAAAGCCACATATACGAGACTTATGACTGGTCAAATGATACGGGTAACGCCATTGAGGCCGTGGAGGGGGAAGTCGGAGCGGCGGAGGGTGCTTAAGGAGCGGAGGATGAGGAGGGAGACGGTGGAGCGGAAAGAAACGCATGAGTGAACCGCCAACGATGGCGCGGAGAAGCGGGGTGAGGATTCTGGTGAAGCGCCTTGTTCGGCGATTTCTGCCTGGGTACCACCATCAATCAGGCGGCAAGGTGGGAAACTGGTCTATGGAATACTGGCCGGGTGACGAGCAGTGGAAGCATAGCATTCACCTGAATTGGAATTATCGCGGACGATGCCAATGGCTATGTGTATTCATACCGGAGCTACGTTGGCAGAACAACTCGGGGTGAGCGCGGCGTGTCGGTGAAAATTGAGAAAATATGAGTGAACCAATCCACATACTAAGTCTTGGTGCAGGCGTTCAGAGTTCCACGATGGCGCTGATGGCAGCAGCGGGTGAAATCCTGCCCATGCCAGCGGCGGCGATTTTCGCGGACACGCAAGACGAAACCTCCAGCGTCTATTCATGGCTGGATTGGCTCGAAAAGCAGTTGCCGTTTCCGGTTCACCGGGTAACTCGCGGAAAGCTGTCAGAGAATGCGCTGAAAATGAAAGTGACTAAGGACGGCAGGCGCTTTGCTTCATCGGATATTCCGTTGTTCACTTTGAGCGCAAAAAACCAGATTGGAAAAATAGTGAACCGAAGTTGCACCAGAGATTTCAAGCTTGATCCTCTGTTTAAAAAATCCAAACAGTTGGGAGGAATCAAGCGCGGTCAAAAAACGGTAGGAGTTATTCAATGGATCGGAATTTCGCTTGATGAGATTTACCGGATGAAGCCAACCCGTGAAAAGTGGAGTGAGTCGCGGTGGCCGTTGGTCGAAGCGCGAATGAGCCGCACCGATTGCCTGCGTTGGATGGAAGCTAAAGGATTTCCTAAGCCTCCAAGGTCAGCGTGTGTTTATTGTCCTTTCCACAACGATCACGAATGGAGACGGCTGAAGACGGAAGAACCGGCTGAGTTCGAGAAGGCGGTTCAGTTCGAGAAGGCGGTTCAGACTGCCAAAGGCAACAGTGAGAACTTTCATTCCACGCCGTTTTTGCATCGAACTTGCAAGCCTCTGGATCAAGTTGATTTTTCGACAGATGAAGAGCGTGGGCAACTTAACTTTTTCAATAACGAATGTGAAGGCATGTGCGGGGTCTGAGTGGTCGGACGTGAAAATTGAGACGATATGAGAACTGAAAAAGAAATCACAAATAGAACATTATGAAAACACTG
>JAQBVM010000322.1 GCA_027623095.1 Verrucomicrobiota bacterium | reverse complement strand
AGGGTGGTCTGCCCTCATTCGGAGATGCGCCCCCAACCCACCCCTGCACCCCTCCCAGGAGGGGACCTGAAACCGGCGCCCGCGACAAAGCTCCCCTCCTCGGAGGGGCTGGGGGTGGGTTCAAGGGCACACAGCGCGCTAAATTTAGGGTCGAGGCTCTCCCAGGGAGGCAATTCTACGACGATCCGACAAAAACCTTGTAGAGAATCGCGCCATTAATCGCGAGGAACAGAACCACCACCCAGAATAGAAGCCTTTTGCCTCGTCTCGCCGCCATTTCGGCATCTGCGCCATCGCCATGGATCTCTGGTCCCATCTTTGTCGCCTTTAATCTGAACAATGCGCTGCCTTACGCAATGCCTATATGTGCCGGCTTGCGCGCTTCTGCTTTAGGGGACTTCAAATTGTAACTCAACTTCGTCTGCATCCAGTCGCATCCATCCGATCACAATTTCTTCACCTGCGCGGAATCGTGCCGGCCGGGCCGAAGGGCGCGGCAAGAATTCGACGGTTCCCGGCTCCGGTTCGGTCAATTGATATCCGTTCAAACCGTCTCCCGCGACGAGTCGCCCGACATTCCGCCGAACTCGAACTGAAGGCCAGACACTGAGATCGGTTTCACCGTTGTTGGTCAAAAGCACTTCTACGAGCCGCTGTTCGCGCCAGCGCGCCGAAGGTTTCCAATGCCGGTTGGGTATCCTTCCTTCCATGACGGCGGCGAGTGTGGGCCAGCTCCAATTTAGTGAGTCTGTGGCGACTGGCAATCGGTACCAGATAACGCCGGTGAGCGCCGCGGGTCTAGAGTTTTTCCATTCTAGCATCAGATTGGCGATCTGGCCGGCATTCGAGCAGATCTCTTGAATCATCGACTCTTTCGGCCAGATTGGCTGAGGACCTTCGGCTGATGCGCCAAGAAAAGTGCCGTCCGGAGTAAATGCGGCTAAATAGCCGTAGGTCGGAAGGGCGACGCGAAAGGGGAAACCGAGTCGCGCTGCTTGTTCCACCCACCCATCGGCTTTTTCCGGATCGAAAATCGCAAGAGAGGAGGAATTATGCGTTGGTCTTTCCAGGGAATGGACCTGAAGAATATATCCGTCGGCTGCGGTTGCCAGCCGCTTAAAAGCAGATTCATTCAGCCAGCTCGGCAGCGCTGTGATAATCACTGGAACCGGGTTAAGGCGTGTCTTGATCGTTTCGATCCAGAGGCGGTACCCATCCAGTCGCGAGTCGGCGCAGTCGAAGTCCATGTGCAACTCGGACACCCGCACATTCTGGGCGATTGCGTTCGAGACAAGCGATGCCGCCAGTTCCGTTACGCTTTCGATTGCTTCGCCGTGTGTCTGGAACGGACCTGCGAAAGTGCCAACGCGAAGTGCCAAACCGATTCCGCGGGCGTTTTTGCGCAGAAGTTCCAGGTCGATTCGTACGCGTGTAATCGTTGCTTTTTCTCCGTTCCAAACCACTTCGGCCGCTAATGGAATGATTGTAGTAAAGTTGGATGAGTAAGAAGCGATGGAATCCGCAACAGATCCGTTCCACGCACGTTGCCAAACATATGCCTCCTGTGTCAGCAATCCGGCACTTCGGGGCGCCGGTCGGGGAATAAAAGGAAGACATGCCAGTACGAAAATGACCACCGTTATGCCGGCTTTGAAATGGAACGAATCTTTCACTTTTAACATGCTTTTGACCGCATTTAACAGATTGCATTCAAGTTCTTCATTGAACTACGATAGACCCATGAAACAGCTTTTGGTGAGCATTTTGTCGTTGTTCGTGCTTTTTGTGTCGCCCTCGATTGCGGCAGGTCCGGACACGCAGTATGTGATGGTTTACTCGCTGATTCAGGAGGGCGATCAATTCATGCGAAGCGGTCAGAGTGAGTCAGCGCGTGTGAAATACGTTGAGGCTCAAGGAGAACTGCAGAAAATGCAGGTGGCGTTTCCGACTTGGAACGCCGGCGTGGTCAAATTCAGGCTCTCGTATGTGAATGGGCGGCTCGCTGAGTTAGGCCCCGAGCCGAGCGCTGCGAAAACGGCTGAGGGCTCTGAACCGAGCGCCGGTCGTCCGCAGCCGGATGATAGGCCAAGCCAGGCCGATGCGGCGAACGAAGAGGTTCGGCGATTGAGGATTGAGAACTCGGTTTTGGAATCGAAATTAAAGGAAGCGCTTGCGGCGCGGCCGGCCGCTCTTAACCCTCAGGAGTTGGCGAAAGCGGAGGAGAAGATTCGAATGCTCGAGAAGGAAAAGGAGCTTCTGCGTTTGGCGCTCGAAGAGGAAAAGGCGAAAAAAGGATCGGAAGGGGGCGATCGTTTTGCGGCAGCGTTCGCGGAGGCGAATCGCAAAATCTCGGAACAGGCCGAAGCCATTGTTGCCCTTCGTCGTGAGAAGGAGATTCTTGAAACACGATTGCTCGCCGCTTCCCAGGGAAGCGAGAGCGTTCGGGAACTGCGTGTTGAAAGCCAGGAATTGAAGGATCAACGAGCGCCTGTTGAGGCGGCTCCACCCACGATTCAGCGTGCTCCCGCCCCGACTTCCGGAGCCAAAGACATCTCCGACGCGGCTCTCAATGAGGCAGAGGTAGGACGGCTCCAGACTGCTTTGGGAACCCTGCAAGAGGAGAAAGCGGAGTTGGAGAAGGTGAAGGCGAATCTGGAAGTCGAGCTCGCGGCGGCGACAGCAGATCCCGCGTCTCAAGCAAACCGTGTGAGGCAGGTCGAAGTTGAACGCGACGAGCTTCTTAAGAAACTCAACGAAACGACACGCCAGCTATATGACAACAAAGCCCAGACCGAAATGGTCGAAAAGCGGCAAACCGCGAGCCAATTAGAGATTCTTCGAGCCCGGCTGGAAGTTTTTGAAGCGCGCAAAGTGCCCTTCACAACTGAGGAACTGGCGCTTTTCAGGAAGCCTGATCTTGAACTGGGAAAGGCCGGTTCAAGTGGGGGACGGCGAACGTTGCTCGAACCACCGAAAGGAGCTGGTCCATTGATTGTGGAGGCTGAACGCGCCTTCGCGGCACGCCGGTTCGATGAGGCAGCCGTGAAGTTTCGGGAAATACTAAAGTTAGATTCGAAGAGCGTGTATGCCCTGGCGAATCTGGCAACGATCGATTTGCACCAAAATCGCCTGACCGATGCGGAAGCAAACCTAAATCGTGCCCTCGGTTTCGATCCGAATGACCCGCATACTCTGACGTTGCTTGGAAGCTTGAAATTCAGCCAGCAAAAGTATGAGGAGGCGCTTAATGTGCTCGGACGCGCGGCACAAATTGACCCGAACGATCCAGAGACTCAGAATTATCTGGGAATCACGTTGAGTCACTTGGAACAACGGGGCCCGGCCGAGACCGCGCTGCGCCGGGCGATTCAGCTTGCGCCGAACTTCGGGGGTGCGCACCAGAATCTCGCAATCATTTATGCCACCCAGCAACCTCCATTTAGGGAGCTCGCCCGCTGGCATTATCAGAAATCCTTGGCTACCGGGCACCCTGCGAACCCTGAGGTTGAAAAACTAATCGAGCGGGATACGGGCGGAATCCGGGCCGAATAATAAGACTTATGACATTAACGGAGAAAATTCTGGCGCGCGCTTCCGGAAAGCCGACGGTTCTGGCCGGCGAAAACATTTGGGTTAAGGCGGACATTCTCATGACCCACGATGTTTGCGGACCGGGGACGATCGGCGTGTTCAAACGGGAATTTGGCAAAGATGCAAAAGTTTGGGATCGCAGCAGGATCGTTATTATACCGGACCACTACATTTTCACAGCGGACTCGAAATCCAATCGGAACGTGGATATTTTGAGGGACTTTGTGAGGGAGCAGGGACTTCCTTACTTCTATGATGTTATTGACGACCCGAATGGCAATTGGGTGTTCGATGCGGCGAAAGGCGTTTTGAAGCGACAGTATGGTTCAAGTTTCGCCGGCGTATGCCATACCGCCTTGCCACAAAAGGGACATACCCGGCCTGGCGAGATCCTGTTTGGCACTGATTCCCACACGTGCATGGCGGGCGCCTTCAACGAGTTCGCAACCGGGATCGGAAATACCGACGCGGGCTTTGTCATGGGCACAGGGAAGTTGTTGCTCAAAGTTCCGGAGACGATGCATTTTCGGCTGGAAGGGGAGTTGCAGGACGGAGTGATGGCCAAGGACGTCATCCTCCATTGCATCGGGGAGATTGGATTTGACGGAGCGACGTATCGCGCATTGCAATTTGACGGGCCGGGCGCGGCGGGACTTTCGATGGATGATCGAATGACCGTCGCGAATATGGCGATCGAAGCTGGAGGAAAGAACGCCATTTTCGAGTTTGATTCCAAGACCAAAGAGGCAGTCGATTACCGGTGCAAAACAAACGGCACAAAAGCGACCTATGAGCCGGTCGAAAAGGATTCCGATGAGAAGTTTGTCTATGAAACGACGATCGATCTATCCAGGTTGGAGCCCACCGTCGCCTGCCATCCGGATCCTGGACAACGAAAACTAGCGAAGGAAATGCCCGATACTCAACTGGATCGCGCCTATATGGGATCCTGCACGGGGGGGAAGACTAGCGATTTTGTAGCGTTTGCGCGGGTGCTTCGCGGAAAGCGGGTCAGTATCGATACTTTTGGGGTTCCCGCCACTCCGGAGATCGTTCAGGATCTTCAGACAATCCAGTGGGACGGCAAGACTGTGTGGGATATCCTGGTGGATGCAGGCGTTCAAATGACGGAGAATGCAAGTTGCGCCGCCTGTCTGGGAGGGCCCGTCGATACGTTCGGGAGGATGAACACGCCGCTGAAATGTATTAGCGCGACCAACCGAAATTTTCCGGGACGCATGGGGCACAAAGAATCACAGATTTTCCTGGCATCGCCTGCAACTGTCGCGGCAAGCGCCATCACCGGGAAGATTACCGATCCTAGGGAATTCTTGAGCTGACTTGAGCATTTCAATTCTCCATGAATCCCTCGTCTAATAAGGACACCGCTTCGGATGAAAATACCGAAGCGGTGTCCTTATTAGACGAGGGATTCATTTTGTGCGGAAGGGTGAGACTCCAGTCGAACCCATGCTTGGGCGGCGTTCAGGGTTCGGCGGGAGCCTCACCCTCCCACTTTCGGGGTGATCGAAGAGAACGCTCAACTTTCAGCCTCCAACGTTCAACCTGCAAATGAACGTTCAAAGTTGGATTTTCAACGTTAGACCGTCGATGTTCACGGCCCCGATTAGCACCCAATCTTTGGAGAGCAACCCTGCCCATGAACCGGCTGACCGATCCGGCAGGGCGGCGTTGATGCGCCAACTTGATATTGGGGCTGCGCTGCCGCATCGCTTCGCCGAATAGGGCTAGGGTTCGCGAAGTCATGGAGCGCGAACAGCTCGATAAATGGTGCGAGAAGGGGATTCTCGGGATTGTCCTAGCCATCCTCGTATTTGGGCCGCTGGCGGCCGGCGCTGTCGGGGCGTTCGAGTTCTTAATTGTTCAGGGACTGACCGTTTGCGCTCTGGTTCTTTGGCTTTTGCGCATTTGGATACAGGAGAATTACCGTCTTTTTTGGCCTCCCATTTGCTGGGCTGTGATCGCGTTTGTCGCATTCGCGATCATTCGGTATCGGCAAGCCGATATTGAGTATGTGGCGAGGCTCGAGCTTGCTCAAATTCTCACATACGGTTTCCTGTTTTTAATCGTCCTAAACAATCTTCACCGTCAGGAATCGGCTCAACTGATTGGCATGGTCTTGATCTTTTTGGGGATGGCATTGTCGTTGTACGCGATCTATCAGTTCGCGACGAATTCACCTTATGTATGGCATCTTCTCCTTCCCGAGATTAAGCCGGAGCAGTACATGAAACGCGGTTCCGCCACGTATATTTGTCCGAACCATTTTGCCGGTTTTGTTGAGGTGCTTGTTCCTCTGGCACTGGCGTTCATGTTTAAGGGAAGATTCCATCATGCCACGAAAGTCTTTTTCGGATATGCGTCGCTGATGATGCTCGCGGGCATTGCTGTGTCATTCTCGCGGGGCGGATGGCTCGCCGGCGGCTTGGCGCTTGCCATTCTTTTCCTCATACTAGTGCGTTATCGAGACACGCGTCTTCCGGCGATTGTTTTTCTGACCTTAACGGTTGTTTCCGCGTCCCTTGTGTTCAGACAGGGATATCAGGCCAAACACCGGTGGAACCAGTTCTTCAGGGAGAGTGGAGCCGTGTATGATATTCGTTTTTATCTTTGGGAACCGGCGTTGAAGATCTGGAAGGACCACTTCTGGATGGGCGCCGGACCCGGGCATTTTAATGAGCGGTTTCCACCTTATCGCCCTGAAATCGTGCAAGAGAATCCTGGGTGGGTTCACAACGATTATCTGAATACGCTCGCGGATTGGGGGGTCATTGGCGCAGCTCTGATCGCGATGGCTTGGATGCTTCTCTATTGGGGCATTTTCAAAACTTGGCGGTTTGTGCGGCGGACAAATGACATTTCAAGCAAACCGAGCAGTCGAGGGGCGGTTGTCTTGGGTGGGGGCGTTGGATTGGCGGCAATTCTGTTTCATTCCTTGGTTGATTTCAACATGCACATCCCAGCGAACGCGATTCTGACGATCACGTTGATGGCGCTGGTGACGGGATACTTGCGGTTTGCTACGGAACGTCATTGGGTGACTTCCGTATGGTTGATTCGGATTGCCGTAACCACAGTTGGCGTCGCGGGGATCGCGTATTTGGGGCAGCAAGGAATGCGGCGCTTTCAGGAGTCGCTCCTTCTCGCCGAGTCGGACCAGTTGCGACGGTCAATCGAGAGAGACACAATTAAGATTCAGGAATTGACCGATGCGGAGGTTTCGGCATCGGAGATGGCTTTGAGCGCGGAGCTTTCCGTCAAGGTTTTGGACGATATTCAGCGGGAGATCGGTGTTCTCAAGAGTGCCAATGCCGTAGAGCCGTTCAATGCGAAAACGACGTATCGGATTGGGAAAGGATTGCGGACCTTAAGCGATCTGGTGTTGACCGGGGATGAATCCGACAAGCTCCTGACCGATGCGCTGCAATGGTTCGAGACCGGCATTCTGCTAAATCCGTTCGACCCGTACAACTACATGCGCGCCGGAATGTGTCAGGAAGACTTGAGGAATGCTTCCCGGGCTGAAACTTTCTTCAAGAAATCCGTGGAATTGGATCCTAACAATTACTTTGTGGTGGCTCATTACAGCTGGCACTTTATCCAAATTGGCGATTATGCCGAAGCGAAGCGCTGGTCTGACGAATCGCTCCGATTATCGGATTGGCGCTGGAATGGGATCGCATTGAGTCTTCGCGACCTCGCGGAACGGAGGCTCAGGGAAAAAGATTTGCTCTAGCGGCGCAGCTTCACCAAAAAGAAGGTTCATCCGAAAAACGGCGAAACAACCCTCGCTGCACTATTCCTGTTTGACAATAACACCGTGCAATTGTCCTCCGTGATCCGGAGCGGACCATGTTCCCGCGTAGAGGTTGCCGTAAACGACGACTCGCGCCGTGTAGGTGCCGAGTCCTGGAATTCCGAGGTTTGTGATGGAAATGACCGGTGTGTCGCCGGCCCACTTGACGTTCATGGGTATCGGCACGAGGAGGTCTTTGTCTCCATACTGCACCCGCGCGTAGATTAACCATAGGTCCTGGGAAATCTTGTTTGCGCTCTGAATAGTGTACTTATCGTTGTGCTCCTGCCCCAATTTTCCATCCTCTATCATGCACCACCGGCCTTCGAATATCGATTTTGTGAGCGTTTCTTTGAACTTCTTCTCAAGTTCGGCGCGGTCCGTTGAGTCGGTGGAATCAATCGAATCCTTAGTTGAAACCGCGGCGGTGGCGGAAGACGCGCCGGGAGCAAGTTTGTCCGGCGATTCCTGCGCGCTCTCGGCGGATAGGCTTCGCATCAGGATAATTAGGAGAGATGTGCCGACGAAAGATTTGAGGTTCATGGGGGCATACTAGACCTGATTCAAGCGTGATATAAGTGCGAAATAATAAAAGAAAGCTCGAAATGCCCGTCGTTA
>JAQBVM010000321.1 GCA_027623095.1 Verrucomicrobiota bacterium | reverse complement strand
TTTTTCTTCCTCCGGGTTTTGTTTTCTTGGTTGGAGCGTTTCGGATTTGGTTCGGCATGAAATCCAAATCGAGCCGGCGCAAGTGCTGCTGCTGCAAAGAGTTCTTTCTTCCGGATTATCGCAATCGCGAGCGCCAGCGTTACTGCTCCAAACCGGGTTGCCAGCAGGCCAGCAAAGCGGCTGCCCAGCGGCGCTGGCTGGCTCAATCGGCCAATCGAAATTATTTCCGAGATCCGGAAAATGTGCGCCGGGTGCAGCGGTGGCGCAAAGCCAATCCGGGGTATTGGAAGCGGCCCGGATCCAGATCAGAGCCGGGTCAACCCACTGCGGACCAAAGGGTTCAACCCGGGCAGGCATCTTGTAACGGTTCGAGAGATCTGCCCCGTGCGTTACAAGATCTCTGCATTACCCAACATCCTGTGTTTGTTGGGCTTATCTCCATGGTCACCGGCAGTACGTTACAAGAGGACATCGACCGCACCGCCCGCCAACTGCTAGCCAAGGGACGTGACATTCTCGGTTTGGCAAATCCGAAAACAGAAACCAATCCCTCATTGCCTTATGATTGAAAAACGCCCCCTTCGTCCGGATCGCCTGCGCCAGATTCCACCCAGCTTCAGTTGGATCGATCATCGGCTGGTTCGCGACAACTACCTGGGCCGCTGCAACCACAGCGCTCTGGCTCTTTACCTGTTCTTGCTCACGGTCGCCGACTCCCAAGGTCTGAGTTATTACTCGGAGAACTCGATCGGCCGCTATCTGCAAATCGAGTTGACCGAGTTGAGAGCGGCACGCCTTCAACTCGTCCAGGCCGAACTGATTGCTTTCCAAAAACCCCTCTACCAGGTGCTCTCTCTGGAATCGCCGGTAAGTTCCGCTTCGCCCTCCGAACCTCGGACCGGCCAGCCCGCTTCACTGGGAGAGATTCTTCGCCGAGCCATCGAAGGAGCCGCCCAATGATCGACTTCGAGACTTTTTCCAAAATCCGGCTGCTCTTCGATCAAAAGCATCTCAAAGTTTCCCAGATCGCCTCCGAGCTGGGCTTGCATCAAGAGACCGTGGCCAAGTGGGTCAACATCCCCAAATACCGCCGTCGGCAAGATCCCAAACGCGCCAGCCTGCTCGATCCCTTCAAGGGACAGATCGTGGCTCTGCTCGAACGTCACCCTTACTCGGCTCAACAAATTCTTCAGCAACTGCGTTCCCAGGGTTATGCGGGCGGTTACTCCATCCTCAAGGAGTTTGTCCGCCAGGTCCGCCCCCTTCGCAAACCGGCCTTTCTGACGCTGCACTTTGCTCCGGGAGAATGCGCGCAAGTCGATTGGGGATGCTACGGCTCGATTGCCGTGGGCTCCACGCGCCGCCGGTTGAGCTTTTTCATCATGGTGCTCTGCCACAGCCGCTTGATGTATTTGGAGTTCACCCTGGCCCAGAGCATGGAACAGTTCTTAAGCTGCCACCAGCACGCCCTGGAGTTCTTCGGCTTGGTCCCCGCCCGGATCATGATCGACAATCTCAAGACCGGCGTGCTCCATCATCGCTCCGGAGAACCGGTTCAATTTAACCCGCGGTATTTGGACTTTGCCGATCATTACGGGTTCAAGCCCGTGGCGTGCGCCCCCCGCAAGGGAAATCAAAAAGGCCGCGTGGAAAACGGTGTCGGCTACGTCAAAAAGAATTTTCTGGCCGGTTTGCAAATCCCTTCCTTTGCCGCCTTGCATCCGGCGGCCCGCCAGTGGCTGGCCGACACCGCCAATCTCCGCATTCACGGCGAGACTCAATCGCAAACCCGTCGAACTCTTCGAAGAAGAAAAGTCCGCTCTCAGGCCCCTGCCCGTTGTGCCCTACGACTGTTCGCTCATCAAACCGGTCAGCGCCACCAACCGTTGCCGCATTCATTTCGAGGGCAACCGCTATTCGTTCCCCCACCTGTACGCCTCCCAAAAGCTCACCGCCAAAATCTATCCCGACCGGTTGTCCCTTTTTTACCGCGAAAAGCTCATTGCCACCCATCCGCGCAGTGATGACCGCCGCCAGGACTTGCTCGATCTGGAAATCCCGGCCGCTGACCTGAGCCTTTACCAACCTCCCTCTGAACCATGAAAAAGAAACCCTCTTTGCTCACCGAGCATCTCGATCACCTTCAACTCTCCTGTGTCAAAAACCACCACGGCGAGCGGGCCCTGCAAGCCGCCTGTTTGGAAGATCACTCCGTTCTCTTCGCCAACGCCAGGAGCCTGATCAACGATCTTTCCGACGCCCAGAACCGCGGCGGCCTCAAACGCGAACTCAAAAAATATCTCAGCCCCCGCTTGCTCATTTGTGACGAGGTCGGTTATCTGCCCATCGACCAGCGTGGCGCCGACCTGCTCTTCCAAGTCATCAGCCAGCGCTATGAGCGCGGATCACTCGTGCTCACCACCAACAAAGCCTTCAAACAGTGGGCCTCCATTTTCAACAACGACAGCACCCTCACCTCGGCGGTTCTCGACCGCCTTCTTCACCACGCCCAGACCGTGGTGATCGAGGGTGGCAGTTACCGCATGAAAGACCAGATCCAGCCTCCTTCGAGCTCCTAAATCATTCCCCTTGTCTAAGCACTCCCTCCCGGTGGATCCCAATCCTCACCGGTCTTGCCTTTCGCGCAGAACCTATCGCTTGCGACCCCGGCTAATTGAGGATCCTGAGATTGACCCGCGCTGCTTCTTGCGCTGTAATCGCTCCAGTCCCTGAGGTTGTTCCAGTATTGAGCCAATAAAGCGGCATTGCGCTTTTCGCATCGCGGCATGCTTGCTGCCGTCAAGGAGGTGGGTGCACGTGCAACACGGGAGCCGAACTTTTTCCCCTCGGCTCCCGTTCTCCAACCCTCTTTCCAAAACTTAAACCCACACCCTGCCTCGACATCACTTCGATCGGCTTTCGATTCGGCGGTTTTTCGCGGCGTTCACGCCGCCGTCCGCACCGATCACGAAACCCGCACGGTTCTCACTTGGGAAGACTGGAGAGTCACGGACGATGCCGGATGGGGTCGCAACGGAAAATGGTTGTTGCGCGTTGAAACGGAGAGAACGTATGACATCGAACTCGTATGGCCGGAGGCGATCGATCCGGCGAAGATTGAAGTCCAGATCGGGCCGGTTCGCGCGGAACTGGAATTGACGCGCCGCGCCGAGAAGGCCGTTCTCCGTGACGTTCGAATTCCTCCTGGCGAAGCCGACTTAACTGCCACGATCATTCGAAACGGAGATCGCGAGGGAGCGTACCACGTGATTCTCGTGAGGAGGTAGTGCATCACGCGCAAATTAATTCAGTCGGTGGAGGCGGTTTCGGTGTGGTTTATATGGCCGGGTGGACAAAGGAACCCCCAAACGTGTGATTGACGGGGATTGGCTTAGCGTCCTGCAAGCCTGAGCGGCCAAATCCAGATTTCACCTGAATCATCGCCCGTGCCCAGCCATTCACCACCTTCACTGAACCCGATCGCTGTCACCTCATAGACGTGGCGCTCGATCGTTCGAACAAGCCTCCGGGCCTTTAAGTCCCAGAGATCAATGTGTTGTTCGTTGACGACCGTAGCAAGCCACCGACTGTCTGAACTAACGACGGTCGCGCCGGTGTTGCTCCCGGTGCCCTGGCTCTCCCAAACAAGGGTTCCAGTGGCCGCATTCCAGATCGTCAATTGTCCCGCTTCGGTCAGCGTTCCGATTCCAGTGCCGTCCGCGGCAAACCACGCGGCCCATGCCTTTTTCCCGGCGCCCTCAAATCGGCGCAGTTTCTTGAGTGTTTCCGCATCCCACAGCGCGGGATAGTCTTCACTATCCGGGCTTGCTATTGAGTCTCCATCAGCGCTGTAGGAGGTCCATAGGCAACCGATTGCCCCAGGCACTTCGCGTGGGTCCGCTCCGTCGGGTGACCATACAAGAAGTTTTTCATCGGTCGCAGTCAGAATTCGCCCGTCAATCGGGTTGAATGCTGCAGCCCGAAGTTTGCTTCGGCCTGCTTCAATGGTCGCGATCGTCTTTTTTGTTTTCAAGTCCCAGAGTACCGCTTCTGCGATTGGGATACCTCCGTGTGAAGACCAGTAGGAGCGAAACGGCCAGCCCCCGATTGCACCTGCTTTCCGCGGAGTTTCGTCGCCTTGGAATAACACCCTTTGGCCGTCCGGACTAAACTCAACTCCGACGAACGCGACTTTGGCGCCTTCAACGCTGGCAAGTTCCTTTCCGTCTTCGATGTTCCAGATTCGGCCTGGAAGAAAGGGCGGTTGCTTCAGTGGGAAGATTCCCGGCCACGGTATGGAGAGCGGATTGCGGGAGATGGACAGCCGCGCGTCCGATCGCGCCGTGATGATATGAGAACCGTCCGGTGTGAACCTCGCGTCACGCATCTGCTCTGCTTGGTTGTTCCTCACAGTGTCAGCCAGGTTGCCAAGATACGCCGATGGATCCAGCGATAGCAGGAGCCCTCCTCGCGAAGTTTCCATAACGCGCGCCGTGCCGTCGGCAGAACCCGTCACCACGCGCTTCGCATCAGAATCGAAATGGATCGACTTGATTGCATCGGTGTGGCCGGCGACCCGGACGGCCATCTGTTCGAACGTCGCCCAACGCCAGCGGCGCGCGGTTCCATCTTCCGAAGCGGAGATAACCTCCTCACCGTCCGCGGAGAAATCCGCGAATGTGATTCTTCCGCGATGCCCTTTCATCAACGCGACGCAGATGCCGCTCTCGACATCCCAGACACGAAGTTTGTTGTCCGCGCACACCGTGAGAAGCCATCGAGGATCTTTGGCAAAACTCACCCGCAACACCTCACGGGGATGCGGTTGAAGGATTACGAGTTCCCTTCCACTCCGGGCATCCCAGACCCGCGCCGTCCTGTCACTTGACGCGGCAGCGATAAAGCGGCCGTCAGGACTGAAGGCGGCGTGCGCGACCGACTGGGTGAGACCCGAAAGGGCGACAAGTCGTTCGCCGGTTGCGGCATTCCAAAGCCCGTTATAGGACGGTTCCGTTGCGGCCGTCGCCAAGCGTGTTCCATCGGGACTGACTGCAAATGTTGCGCGACTGGAGACATTTGGATTTGCGGGAAGCCCCGCACTAGCCCCTCGGCGCCTAAAGCCTGAAAATCCTGTCGGAAAATTAGCGGCCGGTTTTCCTTCTAGATCGAACGATCGAATCAGGTTCTCATCCGAGAATGAAGTCCAACCCCAAACGCCGCCACCGGGATTCTTCCGATGAACCCAAACATGGTCGCCGGACGACGATGCCAGGATATTCGAGCCGTTTAGGGAGAATTGCGCCTGCAGCACCTGGCTCGTGCTGACCTGCCTAACGAATAAAGGATTCGTGCCGCTTATAGACCATACGCCCAGACTGCCGTCCACCGAGCCCAAACCGTAATGGTTCCCGTTGGCATCGATTGTGATGGAAGAAATCGGCTCCACGAAAGGTGACGGAGTAACCCGAAGCTGGCTTCCAGTGTTTGCATCCCAAACGCGCGCGGTCTGATCTCCATACCTTTCGAGGTGAGAGCCCTCAAGGGGTTGTTGCTGGCAGGTGGATGCAGTCAGTATCCGCTGACCGTCGCCGCTCCACTCCGCGAGGCGCACAAAGGACGTGTGTCCAGTCAACGTGCGCAAATGGTCTCCGGTATCAAAATCGTGGATGAACACATTCGTTCCCACCGCGAACAAAATTCTCGTCCCGTCCGGGCTTAACGAGGCGGCGCTGACTTTATCATCAAACCGATCAATTCGTTCAGGTTCGATCAACGCGGCGCGCGCGCTTCTCTCCGCGCGCTCATTTGCCTTGGCGCGATCGAGGGCCGCCAAGGTTTTCTGGAACTGGGTATTCACGGCAGCGGCGCCCAGCGCTGCCGTAACCACGACGGCGGCTATCCCGGCGGCAATAGCCGGATGCCGCCGCGCAGATTTCCAGAACCTTTCCCAAAAAGGAGCGCGCCGCGCGAGAACTGGCTCCCGGCGCATCCAGCGTTCGAGATCCTCACGCAACGCGTCGGTGGAGGCGTAACGGCGTGAAGGCTCCTTTGCCAGGCACTTCAGGCAGATGTTATCGAGGTCCCGGTCAACCTTATGGTTTATTGCTCTGGGGGCTGTTGGATCCGTATCTATAACCAGCTTTAGAGTGCTCACTGGCGAGTCCGCTCGGAAAGGCGGCCGGCCTGTTAACAAATGGTAAAGGATCGCTCCAAGACTGTAGATATCCGTCGCGGTCGAAATCTCGGTCGTGCGGCCTTGTGCTTGTTCGGGTGACATGTAGCCCGGAGAACCCAAAACACTCCCTTCAACGGTAACTTCCACGGAGCTCTCCATTCTTTTGGCTAATCCAAAATCGGTGATCATCGGTTCCCCATCCTCGAGCAGGATGTTCCCCGGCTTTAGATCGCGGTGAAGGATGCCGCGCTGGTGGGCGTGGTGGATGCCCTTGGCAATACCCGCGACGAGAGCAGCGGCATCACTCGGTTTTCGAACTCCCTCCGGCGGGTCTTGGGCCAGAGACCCGCCTTGGACCAATTTCATCGCGTAGAATGAATGGCCATCGATCTCACCCACCTCAAAGATGGGCACGATATTGGGGTGATTGAGTGCCGCAGCCGCTTGTGCTTCCGCTTGAAACCGGCGCCTGTCGTTGTCCGTAGCGAATCCCCCTTTAAGGATCATTTTCAGCGCCACGTCTCGATCCAAACTGACCTGTCTCGCGCGCCAGACCACTCCCATTCCGCCCCTGCCGATCTCCTCAATGAACTGAAAATCGCCCCATTTCTGCAGTTGGGGAAGGGAGGATTCGGCCGGGCTCTTCCCCAGCGCTCCAGCCAGCATGCACGTTGGACAGAGTCTGTGAGTTGTATCCGGAGGGATGCGGCGTCCGCATGACGGACAATCCCGATCGGCAGGGTCTAAATATGTTGTGTCCATAATAAGCTCTACTCACTTCATCGGAAAACGCCGGAAAAGGTTTCAGACAATTCAATCGCGACCGGCAGACACAACCGCAGACCGGCGGATGTTTACCACGTTTGGCGGATTTCTCTCACGGTTCAGCCAATGCATCCATCAACTGATGGATCTCTTCATCGATCTGATCTGGGGAGACGACCGTGCGGGCAATCTCATCTCGCAAAAGATTCCGGTAATGTTCACGAAGGCGATGAACCGCCGCTTTAACTCCGCCTTCGGTAATGTTCAGATGCTTGGCAATTTCCACATAGCTTCGATCCCCCGATCCTCCAGGCAAGGTTTGCTGGAGAGCCTCGAATTGTGAGGACTTGCCCTCGGACTCGTGCTCCTTCTTGAGCCGGTTTAGCACGCGATCCAGCACGATTAACGCCCAGCGCCGATCGTAAAGTTTTTCGGGCGTCATTGATTCCCGAGGCTCCAGGGAATAGCGGCTCTCACCATCCAATGCATCCAGCGAGAGAGGAGCGACTCCGGATCCGCGCTTCTTTGCTTTCGCATGGTCGCGTTCATCGGCGAGATGGTGCTGGAGCGAGGCCAGCAGCCACGACCGAAACTTTCCACGATCCGGTGAGGCCGATTTGAGCCATTCGGATTTGAGCACCCGCGCGAAAAATCCCTGCACCATATCCATGGAGTCTTCCGGCGACCGTCCGAGCCGACGCACATACGCATAAAGTGGGTACCAGTAAACCGCGCACAGCTCCGCAAGCGCGTCCCGCGACGTCGTGGAATCCCCTTTCGCCGCATTAAGAACCAAGCTCCAATGCGTCGTGACAAAGGTGGATCGTTGGGCATTTGGCAATAGCCGAGCAATCTGCCGCTGGTTCATACAAAAATCACTCCTCTAGGAAGGGAAATCACAATGATATTCTTCCAGAGTTGCACGGTTTCTTCGGCTCAATCTCCGTTTCGGGACCGCCCCTGATTTCAAGTTTCACCCACATTGCGCTCTCAATGCGCTTCGTCAAACAGGTTTCCAGCCGTTTCACCTATACAATGTCGGGGGCGGAACAAAAGTGAACACCGTCGGTTCAAAAGTGAACATGTGCGACGGTTCAAAAGTGA
>JAQBVM010000014.1 GCA_027623095.1 Verrucomicrobiota bacterium | reverse complement strand
GGTGTCGGTTGAGTCTGTGACGGTGTCGGTTGAGTCTGTGACGGTGTCGGTTGAGCCTGTGACGGTGTCAGTTGAGTCTGTGACGGTGTCGGTTGAGTCTGTGACGGTGTCGGTTGAGTCTGTGACGGTGTCGGTTGAGCCTGTGACGGTGTCGGTTGAGTCTGTGACGGTGTCAGTTGAGTCTGTGACGCAGATTCAGGTTCGGTCACAGAAACCGGGCTCACTTTCAACAGTATGCCTGAAGGTTCACCAACCAAAGCCGGTTTCACGGCGTTTTTCAATCCGGCGGCCACCGATGCTTTCTGCCTAAGCCCTGGCAAACCTGAAAAAGTTGGTTCGACCAGAATTTCGACGGAAGGAACAGTCACACCAGACCGGGTTTCGTTCTTCGCCAACTGAGGGAGCATCAGATTCATGAGCGCCGGATTCGCCGCTATGCCTCCCACAACCAAGGTTTCCTCAACCGAATTCTCGCTATCGGCGGGTTGGTTTTCTTCGGATTCCTTCTCCGCCTGTCCGCCCGATGCCCGGCTTCCCGAAAAGTTCCTTAGCATGGGCCTTTGATTCGACGAGTTTCCGTAGAACTCTGAACTTTGCGGCTTCGTACCGCCTAACACCGGTTCTTGAGGCGATCCCGTTTTCGAATCCGGTTGAGCCAACGGAACCATCAACTTCGAACCATCAGATCCGAGTGCAGATTTGGCGTCGGCATTGCGTAGTGCCGGAGAGGCAGTACTCAACGCGGCTTCGAATGATATGCCCTGAGAACCGGTCTCCGACTTCTTCATCCCGAAAGCACCCAATAAGGATGCCTCCGGTTGGCTGGATTTTGGATTCTCGACAAAAAAAATCTTCATCGCTTTTTTGTGGGGATCTCTTGTTCACGGACAAGTCGGCGAATTTTTTCGCTTATTTCTGTCGCTTTTCCGGTAGTTTTGGTAACTTCGTTCGTAGCAAAATTTTCAAGTATCAACGCTTTTTGAACCGGCCCCATGTTATTCAGAATAAGGGCGATATCATCGACTTCCATTCCGTTCAGAATTGCCACCGCACTTCCCGGAGGCATGTTTGTGTAAACACCCGCCAAATCCGAGAGCTGCCGTTTCTCCTGATCCTTGATACTGGTACGTCCGTTGGTCAACGACAGCTCCATCGCCGCCTTGGCGCGCAGAACCTCTTGAGTAATAGCGCCAATGAATTCCTTCTCCAAAGCGAGACGCTGCTGTAATTCGTTCAGGTCCGCTTCCCACTTCAACAACTTCTCCTTCTCGCGAAGAAGTTCATCAACCAGCTCGCGGATATCCGGATTGTTAAAACGCAGCGAACCCGGTTCGCCAACCTGTGATGCCAGCATGGGCTCAGCCGGCGGAGGAGCGACGATCGGTATCGGTAGCGCCTTCAAGGGAGAGTGCTCCTCCACCTCCACGTGTGCCGGAGCCTCGTTGGTAGAAGTTTCCGATCCAGCCGGATCGGCAGGTGATTTCGTTTCCGCAGGCTCGTATACCAGAAGGATCGTCAAAACAAACCCGACCATTCCGACCCCGAGGGCGAACCATTTCGATGTCAGAATCTTCTTCATATTTCAACTACCGCCACTTCATGGCGAGCCCACCGACAGACTTTATAGTGGCAAAGTCGTCGAGAGCCCGCTGGTCCGTGCGTGCAGTCTGAATCGTGTGCGTGGCGCGCCGCTTATGATAGAGTTTCTCGATGACCTCGCGGTTCTTCCGCGCATCGAGCAAAGCTCGTGATCGATCCGCCACAACAGCACGTTCCCTTTGAACATCCGCCTGCGCGCCGATAATCCGCTCCTTCAATGCCCGAAGCCCGTGCTGCATCTGCTGAAGATTTTCTGAGACAGCCATTTTTCTCAGAACGTCACGCCGCGCCCCGTGAAGTTCATCGATATCGTTTCGGATCGCTTGAAACCGAGCCTCTGCCGCTTCAAGCGCGCGCTGCGCCAGCGCGAACGCCTCGAGAGCCTTTCGTTCCTGGTTAACCCGGATGGTTAAAACCGCTTGAAGCGAAAATCGAAATGGTTTCATATCGTCAGACTATTTCGGACGCACAGGATTCTTACCCTTGTCGTTTGAAGTTGGCGGAGGAGCCGGAGGTTTAAGAACCGTTGTCAAAAACTCCCAACTTTCAGCGATGCTCTTCGACTCGTTCACATTTTGCCGCAGAAACCCCATCAACGGTCTCTGCAATCGAATCGCCTGGTCGATCATCGGATTGCTGCCTGCCACGTAAGCCCCGATTGTGATCAAGTCTTGATTCTTCCGGTAAACCGCAAGTTCCTCGCGCGCGCCACCGACCATGTTGATTTGATCCGGCGTCAAAAGATCCCGGGTCAAGCGGCTCACACTCTCAAGTATGTCGATGGCGGGATAATGATTTAAAGTTGCCAGTTCTCGAGTCAGTACCAAATGCCCGTCCAGAATGGAGCGAGCTGAATCCGCAATGGGGTCGTTCATGTCGTCCCCCTCCACCAATACAGTGAACAGCCCGGTAATGGACCCATTGTCATCGTTCCCGGCTCTCTCCAGCAACTGGGGAAGCAGCGCGAAAACCGAGGGCGTATAACCGCGCGAAGTCGGCGGTTCCCCCACGGCAAGTCCAATCTCCCGCTGCGCCATCGCAAAACGCGTGATCGAATCCATCATTAGCAGAACATTCTTACCCTGCGACCGAAAGAACTCGGCGATCGTCATCGCCAAAAACGTCGCTCGCACGCGCACTAGGGCCGGTTGATTCGACGTCGCAACGATAACAATGGACTTCGCCCGCCCCGCCTCATCCAGATCCCTTTCCAGAAACTCGCGAACCTCTCGTCCGCGCTCGCCGATGAGCGCGATCACGTTGACATCCGCTTCCGCCCTGCTTGCCATCATTCCAAGCAATGTGGATTTGCCAACACCGCTCCCTGAAAAAATCCCCATTCTTTGACCACGGCCGCAGGGAACGAACGTGTCAATCGCCTTGATGCCAGTTTGAAACTGTTGCGTGATCCTGTCGCGTTTGAGTGGATGCGGCGATGTCAGATTCAGCTCCTCCAGAAGCTGGCTTGTAATCGGGCCGCCGTCATCAATCGGGTTTCCGAGACCGTCAATGACTCGCCCTTTGAGATCTTCGCCAACGGGAATGCGGAGGGGAGATCCGGTGGCGACAACCCGGCTCCCGGGACGAACGCCATTCACCTCGCCGAGCGGCATCAAGAGAAGATTCTCGTTCCGAAAACCGACGACCTCGGCAAGCATTCCTTCGGAATTTGAAGCGGACTCGATCTGACAGATATCACCGACCGCAGACATAGGGCCACGCGACTCGATCACCAAGCCGATCATTTGCACGACTCGCCCGTGACGTTCGATCAATGAGACCGAACGTAATCGCGAGCGCGCCGCCTCGATCAGAGTCGGCGGCGCTCCCGAGTCGTCAACCAGTTTGATCATTCGTTGACAGCCTTCCTCAGCAACTCAATCTTCGTCTCTCTTCGCGCATCCAATTCGCCAAATTTTGTTTCCACCAAACATCCTCCGCGGCCAACCTTCTGGTCGCATCGAAACTTAAAAACCGGGTGCGCACCAGCCCGATTCAGCAAGCTCGACTGATGTTGTTCCAACAAAGCGTAATCTTCGGGATTCAGAATGATGGTTACCTCCGTGTCATTCTCAACAGGGCCCACCGCTTCGCGTACATAAGCCTCCACCATGTCCGCGGTAACAGGAATGCCGGCAGTGAGACGAATCGCCGCCTCGGCGGCGAGCATCACCATATGCTTCTCCAACGCCTTAAACACATCCGACATCTGACGATGGATGCTCGCGTTCAATTCCTCGAGCGCCTTGACAACTTCGGCGCGGTGTTCCGTCTCCCACTCACATCGCAATTGCTCAGTCTGCCCCGCAAACTTTCCTTCAGCCTCTCTTTGACCGCGCTCAAATGCGGATTGCTCGCGGTTCCGCAGAAGCTCATCGGCGGCCTCGTTTCGGTCGCCAAGTTCGGTGTCTCTCTTCAATTGACGTTTGATTCGGATATCCCGCAGGTATCCAAAAATAGCCGGATTCTGTGCGACATTAATCATAAATTATCCAGATTCGAGCGAGATCTCTCCCTCAGCTTCCAGTTTGCGGACGACATCGATAATGCCGTCCTGCGATTGTTCTATTTCGCGGAGTGTAATCCGCCCCAGGTTTCCTATTTCGTCAATAACGGTGTCAGACGCGCGTTTTGAGATCGATCCAAGAAGCGAGCTTCGCAGGTTCTCGTTGGCGGCGCTCAGGGCGATGGCAAGCGTTGAAGAATCGACTTCACGCAAAATCTTCTGCAAGCTCTTGTTATCGAGTGTCGCCAAATCGTCGAACGTGAACATCTTCATTCGGATCGACCGCACCAGCTCTGGAGTACGCTCGTCGAGCTTGTTGAGAATGTCTTGGCGGCGTACCTTTTCCATTACGTTCAGGACCGCCGCCGCGGATTTCACGCCGCCTGTCTGATTGAGCGCGCGGGACATCTTCGGACCGATCTTCTTCGAAAGCACTTCACCGACCGTTTCCACGACTTCAATCGGGGTGGAAGATAGAGTTGCCAGCCGTTCCACAACCTGCTCAGCCAGATGTTCCGGAAGGTTCAAAAGCACATCCGCGCCTTTTTGAGCAGTGAGATAGCTGATCACCAAAGCGATCGTTTGAGGTTGTTCCTCTTTGATCAGGTTCACGATAGCCAGTGGCTCCATATCGATGATCTGCTGCATCGTGGCGACGGACGTTCGCCGTGTCGAAACACGCCCGATAATTTCGGCGGCTTTAAAGAGACCAACCGATTTCTCAAGCACTGAACGGGTGTATTCAACGGAACCACCCAGCGCTGCGTTTGCCTGCAGCGCCATCTCAGTAAACTCCTTCAGGACCGACGTCTGTTCTTCCAGGCCCATCAAGGGCAGGTTCGCCATTTCAGCGGAGAGAAGTTCCCGCTCGTTGTCGTCAAAACTTTTGATCATGATGCTGGCGCTGTCCTCGCCCAAGAGGATCATTAGCGCCGCCAGCTTCTGGAGCTGAGACATCGTTTTGTAACTTTCGATCTTTCCAGAATTTTGATCCATGGAGCGTCCTCTCGTTATGAAAAGTTGTCACCTTCACTAGACGTCTTGCGAGCCATCCAGGTCCGCGCCGCTTGGCTCATCTTGATCGGGTTCTCACGGATCAACTGTTTCAAGACTTCGATTGTAATCCGTTCGGGCGCCTGCTGGCCAAGACCGAAATCCATCACCATCTTAGACTTCGCAGCCTGCAGCTCTTCCACGTCCTCGTCCTCGGGCATGATTTCTTCAATCCGATGTTCTTGTGACGCCTGCACGACTCCGGAGGACATCGACATTCCCATTCCCATTCCCATTCCCGCCGACGGCGCCTCATAGACAAGCTGGCCGCCAATCAATTGTCCGACAGGGATGCCCGTGGGCAGCAATTCTTCGCTTGAATTCTTGACCAACCGCCAAAATCCGATCAACGCCGCAAGACCCAACAAAACATACAAAGAGCTCCTGCCCACTTTCCACATCATATCGGTCTTTTCTTCCGCATCTAGTTTCATCGAAAGCTCCACTTCGTGCTTCTTGCTGAACTCGAAGAACGCGAGCGATACCTCCGGTGCGCCCGCCAAATCGCCATCCAGGATAACCAAACCCAGCGCGTTCACCACAGCCGATTTCAACTCATCGACCCGATTTGTAATACTTGGGTCATCGCTCGAATTCACAAACACCGAAGCCGTGACTCGTTTTACATTACCAGCCGTGCGGACCAAATTTGTCTTGGAAAAACTGAGGGCATATTCATCGGTTGTATCTTTCTTTGTCGTCCTGTTGTTCACCATCGCGGATGCCAGCGCGTTCGTATCCACACTTGTGTTAATTGGTGTTCCAGGCACACCTCCCGGCTGCGGAGTCAGCGAATCGGTGGTCTCATCCCGAAGAGTCTTTGATCGAGCAACCTGGCCTTTCGGATCATAATACTCGTCCGTCTTCGTGATCGACTCATTATTAATCTCCGCGGAGACACTGACAACGACCTGATTTGGCCCCAAGAATCCTTCGAGCATGTCCGTGACCTTATCCTTCAAATATTTTTCAACGCGCTGCCGAGCGGCAAACTGACCCGAGCTAATCGAATTAATGGATCCTTCTTCCCCCACTTCCGATAAGACGCTTCCGGAGCTATCCACAACCGACACCTGATTGGCCTTCAGCCCCTCTACAGAGTTCGCCACAAGAAATCGAATTGCATTTACCGCTTGAGAGTCGAGGGATCCGGAGGAGCGCAGCTTTACAAAAACGGACGCGGTCGTCTTTTTCTGGGGATCAACCAGCAAACGGCTTTCAGGCTTCACAATCATGACGCGCGCCGACTCCACTCCATCAATCTGGGCGATCGTTCGCTGCAGCTCACCCTGAACCGCCCGTAAATAATTCGCCTGCTGAATGAAATCCGACATTCCAAAAGCCGGTTTGTCAAAAATCTCAAAGCCAACACCAGTCGCTTTGGGCAAACCCTTCGTGGCGAGTTGCATTCTTGCGCGGTAAACTTCCCCCTGAGCGACATAGATGGAACTTCCTCCGGCGCCAAAACGGTTCGGAATCTTCATTTCCTCGAGTTCCGTCACAACCTTGCCAGCTTCCTCAGGATCCAACCTGCTGTACAGAAGAGCGTAGTTTGGACGACTGGACCAAAACACTAAACCGCCAAGCGCGATCATGACAGCCAACCCCGAGATGATTATCGTCACCCGCTGGTTGATGCCGAGCTGACTCCAGATTTTCCCAAGCTGTTGACCTAATAACTTTAAGGCGTGCATCCGTTACTTCGAGTTCACTTGATTTCTTAGTCTTCCAATTTTTCCCTGACCAATTCCACCGAAAGCCAAATCACACCTGCATTCGGAGAAGCTCCTGATAACCCTCCAGCAGTTTGTTCCGAACTTCGACCATCAGTTGGAAAGAGACACTTGCTTCCTCCATCGCGATCATCGCTTGGTGAAGCTGAACATCTCCGCCTCCGAGCAACCCCGTTATTGCGTCTCCAGAGGCCACTTGCTTGTTGTTCACTTCCTGAACGAAGTTTCCCAACAGACTGTCGAACCCAACCATCGGCTGTTTCGACTGAGCAATCCCTTCCGAACCAATTGACGGGAATCCAGGCGAAGAAATCTCATCGTTCGCGCCGCCAACCTGCCGGCGCATCTGAAGCTCAGCTTGAAGCTGCGCCATCGAAAAACTTCCGCTACTTGCCGAAATCGGATTCATCTTGTTTATTTAATTCCTGATTAACGGTGTCCGATCGAAAGTGTTTGAAGCGCCATCGAGCGCGCGTTCTTAATGACCGCCAAATTCGCCTCGTACGTTCGGGAAGACGCGATCATATCCGCCATTTCTATATGCACATCCACATTCGGATAAGCAACCATGCCGCTCTCGTTGGCATCCGGATGGCCGGGTTGGAACATTATCTTTGGCGGGCGTCCGTCTCCGACAATGCTTGCCGCCTTCACGAACTGAGGAACTGCTTGGGAATCGGCTCCCAGTTTTTCAGACAAGATCGAGTCGAAACGGACGACCTGCCGCTCATAGGGCTTTCCGTCGGCCATTTTTGTGACGTTGGCATTTGCAATATTCTGAGCGATTACTTCCATCCGAATTTTTTCGGCATGGAGCGCGGAGGCCGCGCTTTCGACTCCTGGCATTAGGTTAATCATCCGACTTTCCCTTGAATTGCGCTTTTCAGTTTCATCAAACGCCCCGTAATGAATTGTGTTTGCATTCGGTGCGCCATCGAGTTCTGCTGCAATGAAAGCATCTCTTTCTCGAGCTGAACTGTGTTGCCATCCCGATTCGCGGCAATGGCGGTTCTGTCAACCACCATGCGAGGCTCCAAGCGGGCGATATCCTTTGAATTCCCATTCCCGATCGCTCTGGAAAGCTCCGCGTCGAAGCGCGTATCGACATCAATCCGCTTGTAATTTGGGGTCTCTAAATTGGCCAAGTTACTCGCGATCGCCTCATGCCGCATAACTGTGGCATCGAGCATCTTCTGTAGCCCCTGATAACTGCTGCTAGAATAGAGTCCTTCAATCATTGCCAATTTTGCCAGAAACTGCCAAGCACGCCACGTGCCACGCGGTAAAACATGGAGATTTCTACTTAATCCTCCCGAGCTGAATCCAATTAAGGAAAAACCTGCCATTCAATGAGTGCCATCACGATTTTTTTTCCGCCTTGGTTTCCGAGAGAAAATCCGTAGATACGTTTGACGTCGATCGCAAAACTGTCGTTCTCCGCGCCAGAACCTGAGGAGGAGACACGTTCGAGCTGAAACCAAAGAGCAAGAAGACGAATCTTCACAAACGCGAAATCGGCCCTCGCCTGTGATTGAGAAGGAGTCGCGAGCTCGGCCCGAATCGTGCTCAGAACATCCCTTCCTAGCATTAGCAGCCAGGATGGATTGAAGAAAAAGAGGTCTCGGATTCACGGGTTCGTGCATTCGAGGAATCCAACCGCAGAGTGCGGTTCGTGTAGGTCATTCCGACTGTTGATTTCCGAACCGACGGGAAATCTCGACATTCGGGAAGGTTTACCCGTAAATGACGGTTAATTTCTTAAATTAACGAGATGATACCAGCGCTCGCGAACAAGTTCGAAAGAATTAGAATTGTCAGATTCTTGTCGCTCTTTTTGATTGTGTGCTGCGGGCTAATAGGGCTTGCGGCAGCCGAAATCGAGCTCGCTTCCGAAGAAAAAGGCACTCCTAAATCAGACCAGATTGCCATATGGCGAGGTGCCGCCGAAGACGGCGAAGCCTGGGCTGCCTTTAATCTGGCGCTCAGCTTTCAGGTCGGGCAGGGCGTTCCCCGGGACGAAAGGGAAGCGGTGCGATGGTACCGTCTTGCGGCGGATAAGGGTTACGCATCCGCGCAAGCGAACCTGGGCTACTGCTACGAAATCGGCTCCGGCGTTGCCATTGACTACGGAGAGGCCGTGCGCTGGTACCAAAAGGCCGCTATGCAAGGCCATCCGTACGCGCAGTATAATTTGGGGAAAAAGTATCAGACGGGCCCAGGCGTTGCGACCGATCCAAAACTAGCGGAAAAATGGTTGACGCAAGCCGCAAATCGGAATTTCGTCCCGGCATACTTCAGCCTCGGTCAACTCTACGCCAACGGCGTTTCCGGCCAGAAGGATACCCAAAAAGCATTTGAGTGGTTCCGTCTTGCTGCCGACCAAGGTTATGCCGCTGCCCAACACGCGATTGGTTACCTCTATTTCTCCGGTTCTGCCGGCCAGACCAACCACTTTGAAGCCGTGAAGTGGTTCAGCCTCGCGGCGAGCCGAAATTTTGCGGATTCCCACTTCAACTTGGCATACTGCTACGAACGTGGTTTGGGGGCTCCCCAGAATCTCATTACTGCAGTATCTCACTACCGGACTGCGGCGGAGTTCGGCCATCCTTCAGCTCAATATAGCTTGGGGGTCGCGTACTACGAGGGAAAAGGGGTCCAAGTCGATTATGTTGAAGCCTACAAATGGTGGAACCTCGCCGCGTTCTCAGGAATCATTGAGGCTTCATCCAGCAAAGAGATTCTCTCGGGATTAATGACGAAGGAGCAGATTCAAATAGCCCAAAAACTGGCTGCAGATTTTACGCCTCGAAAGTCGGAAAAGGCCCTGGACGCTCCAAAACTAATCCTAGCCTCTGCGGTTGATGTCTCACAGATAAAACGTGTTGGAAGCGGCTTCTTCATTTCCACGAACGGCTATCTCTTCACCACCTATAGAACAGTGGCGGATGCGGCGACTATCCAAGTGTTAACAGAAGGCGGGCGCTTTGATGCGAAAGTGGAAATGTCGGACCCAATTGTTGACATCGCCCTCCTGAAAATCTCCGGGCAAGCTGGAACTTTACCGTTAACTTCAAGCCGAAACTCTCCTGTCAACTCTGAGATCTTAGCCCTCGGATTCAACGAAGAAAACCAAGGAGAATTCTCACCAAGGTCAGCTCGCGCTGTGATCACTGGATCTCTGGGTTATCAAGCAAACCCACGACAATTATCGATAAAGCCCCGTTTAACTTCCCCGTTTGCAGGAACTGCCGCAATCAACTTGAGCGGACAAATCGTCGGAATGCTTCTGCTGGATGTTCCCGAATCGGCCCCGCAGTCAAACGACGAATCTTCTGGAACATCCCAAACATATGTTCTTAAGAGTGACCACTTGATAACCTTCCTGAACACCGCACCGGGAGTTGAACCAGAAGTACAGCCAACGGTTGGACCAGAGTTGTCTGCGGCTGAGCTCATGTCGAGAGCGCGGGCGGCCACTGCTTTGATTCTGGTCCTTGGTGAAGCTTCCAAGTAGCAGGACCGATTCCCTATGGTAGAATTTTCCGACATGCGTGCAACAGGAACTTCAATAGAGTGGATGACTTTTGATCCGTATGGGTTAGACTATCAACGGTTGACATCCGTAATGAGTAGTGCAGCAACTCGTGATAAAGTGGTCGGCCTAGATTCTGCTGTGAGGATTTTTTGAATTATGCGGTTGATTATTGTAATAGCCGGAGCCTTTGGCTTCATCACGGTTATTCTTGGAAGTATGGCATGGAACCGACCATTCGATGTCAGCTTGGTCAACGGGATTATTTCCGCTTTTGTCGCGGCGATCCTCCTGCGCTGGTGGATGAGAATATGGATTTTGAGCCTTGATCAGGTCTCGCGGCAAGACGAAATGTCGATTCGACTTGACGAAATAGAGGCTCAGATTTCGACCGAAACTCCGGAACCAAATTCGAGTGAATCCTCAGGACGCCTATAATCCGGAAGCGACCACCGATACGAAAGCATCGGGTCAGACGCTGCCTGCCAGAGCTCTAAAAGCCTACCAAAGCGCTGGAATTAAGGAGCTTTCTGAAGAAGATCTTGTGCATAAGTACGCACCGTTGGTTCTGAAGATGGTCCACCGAATCGCACCGATCACCAGGTCAGTGGTCGATTTCGACGATTTAAAGAGTGTCGGATACTTTGCACTGGTTCAAGCGGCACGGGCGTTCGACCCCGAAATGGGTGTTGCTTTTGAGGTTTACTGCAAACACCGGGTCCGAGGGGCCATTCTGGATGAGTTACGGAAGAATTCCCCGGTCACCCGAGGTGCCTACTCGAAATGGAAGAAGCTCGAGCGGGCCATTCAAGAGCTTGAGGAAAAGCTTTCTAGAACGCCAACGGAGGTCGAAACCGCGAGTTCACTTGGAATTTCAATCAATGAGTATCGGCAGTTACTGGATCAACTGCGGATAGTGAGTTATGTGTCCTTGGACGAGATCTCCGCGCAGAACACAGATGGCGGCGACTACACCCCCTTCCAACTGGAAGATGTTCATCAGCAGGATCCAGCCGCCCAAGCAAGCACTCGGGATCTCCAAGAACTCATCAAACAGTACATTCTGAAAATGAGCCCCCAACAGAAAAAAGTCCTGACGCTGTACTATTACGAAGGGCTGCGACTCAAGGACATTGCAATGTTGATGAACGTTAGCGAATCACGGATTTGTCAAATTCACACAGAAGCGATTTTGTCGCTTCGAGCGTTTCTCGACAAGGAACAGAACCTTGCAAATAGAGCTTAGCCGTAAGTTTAAATTTAGAAAACCCTTTACGTTATGGTCATCATTTTTGGATTTATCGTGCTTGTCGGCGGCACCATACTTGGATTTACCATGGGCCATGGGAAAGTAAGCGAGCTCTTTGTACTGGCTGAATACATCGTCATCTTTTCAATGGGAATAGGTTCGCTGGTGATCATGGCGCCGCTGCCGGTTCTCAAGGATATCGTCAAGAAATCGCTATCCCTCTTCAAAGGAAAACCGTTCAAGAAGGCGGATTTCGAGGATCTTCTAAAGGTAATGTACGAACTTTTCGTGCTCGGCAGACGCAATGGAATGATCGCGCTGGAAGAACATGTCATGAACCCCACCGGCAGCAGCCTCTTCAAGAAATACGAGTCCTTCCATAAGAATCACCATGCGGTCGAGTTTTTCTGCGACGGACTGAGGCCAATTGTTGATGGCCGCATCAAGCCAGATCAACTTGAGCCCCTGTTGAAGAAATCGTTGGAAACATACAAACATGAACAACATCACGCTCCCTTTGTTCTTAGCAAAGTGGCGGACTCGCTGCCCGCTTTCGGGATCTGTGCGGCTGTTTTGGGTATTATTGTTACCATGGGTGCCCTCGGCGGCGACGTCAGCCAGGTTGGGACTCTCGTGGCCCACGCTTTAACCGGAACGTTGCTTGGGATCTATTTGTCCTACGGAGTTGTAGCTCCCATTCAGGTAAACATGGAATTCTACAATAGCGAAGAGCTGGTCTATATGGAATGTATTATGGCGGCAGTGGTTAGCTTTGCAAACGGACTTCCCCCATTGGTAGCCGCCGAGGTAGGACGTCGTGTTCTCGCTGAGGAAATGCGTCCAAGCGCAATGGATCTAGAGTCCGCACTCAAAACGATGGGCGCCGGGAAGTAATTCCCGGACGTTGACTTAGAATTGGAATACTATGGCAGCAGGCGGCGGTGGGGCATGGAAAGTAGCGTACGCGGATTTTGTTACTGCGATGATGGCGCTATTTATGGTGCTTTGGATTATGAATCAGGACCAGGAGGTCAAAGGATCCGTCGAGGAATTCTTCAAGAATCCGTGGACGGCCGCCTTGAGCGATTCGACAGGAATCATCCCGGTCAAGAACGCGGACGTGGTCAGCTCGCGAAAGGCGAATTTCGAAAAAGCGTCCGCAGTCGAGTTGGAAGCCATAAAACGTCTAAACGAGGATCTCGTAAAGACCTTCATACAAAACTCGGAGTTTCGAGAAAACCGGTCGCTTAACGTTGAGATGACACCGGACGGAGTTCTCATAAACTTTCTCGACAATCCAGGCCAGCCTATCTTCGAAAAAGACGGTTCCGAATTCACCCCATATGGCGCGTTTGTGTTTAACACGGTGGCCTGGGCCATTGCGCGCTATCCTTCCACTCAAATCGAGTTGGAAGGACATACCGAGGAAGGATTTAAGCCGGTTCGCAAGGACTACGGAGCGTGGGAAATATCGCTCGACCGCGCCAGCTCTGCCAGGCGGAGACTATTGACACAAGGCGTCAATAACTCGCAAATCATCAAGGTCTCGGGCTTTGGCGGCACGCAACCCTTAAAGGATCGCAATTCGTTTGACTCATCGAATCGGCGCGTTACTGTCATGCTTCGGGCTGGAAAAGAACCGTTTTAGAAAAGTCTCTTTGAAACTCGATGGCTGGAACATTCGTACCGTTCTTCGAGAAGTCGGCCGACGACGCCCTTCCCGAGTACCAGTTCACTCAGTACAGACCGGGCCGAGTTGAACTGCGGCCTCCGCCTACCCTTAAAGCGCCATCGATTGAGGTCGAGCACGAGGAACACCGCCCGTCACCTCAAAACGTCCAGCGCATTGACCGCAACGAGCTGAAAAAAAAGCTCCAAAGTGATCTCCGGAACGCGATTGCTCTAGCACTGCCACAAGAGACAATTCAGCGCATCATGAGTGAACTGGCGAAGCTTCGCCCACCATCGATCGCTTCCCATGACAACCCCACAGAATCGAACGGCGTCGGCTTGGATGATCCAAACCTCGCCGGTGAAGCCTCGAATATTACACTCGAGAAAGACGGCGACAAAGTCACAAATATCATCGTCGAATGCGACTGCGGGAAAGTTATCGAACTGGATTGTGTTTACTGACCCTTCGCACTGAAACTGATGTCCATCCGGTCAAAAGCCGACGGATGAAAGGTGATTCTTCCGAAGCTCGAATTGGTTCCAATCACCTCCGCCGAAGTCCACTTTTCCAATCGAAAGGTGATCGTTCCTCCGTTTCGAAATGTCGCTTTCACATTCCCGGAGCCGTGATTAACCTGAGGAATCTCGATCGCAGCCATTTCAACGAATTTCACTCGATCGAGGGTAATCTTCGTTACCGCTCCATCCGAGGCGGTCAATTTTAATTCTCCATTCTGAATGGACTCGACCTTGCCGGACACCTTATCACCGTTCCGCAAAGTCAACAGATCCTCACTTCGGTTGGGTCTGCTCGAGAGCTTCTCCTCGAACTGGCCATCCCACGTGGACACTTTGATATTGTTCAGTTTGATCGCCCCCTGCCCCTGATGCACAAACCGCAGGCCCGTTCCATCGCCCACAAATCGATCTGTATCGATCCATTGTTTGACGAGGGCACCATCTACCATCAACGTTGTCGTGCGCTTTGCCTTGTTAACGCGCACGTCGATGTGCGCCCGATTTTTCTGACTGAATGTCGGCACGGACGTCTGACCAAGGTACCGGAGTGGATCGGTTTGGGTCACTGGAATCAGGTTCACCGTATAGCTGCTCAGTTGCAGGCTGTAAAATCCGCCGAAAGGAGGCTCGGATTCCTTGGTTTGAAGGCTGACCGGCTCCAGATAATCCGTGTAAAGCGCGATCGCGACATAAAGCATCCCTTTCCAAGCCAAATCAAACTGAATGCTCGCAACATCGGGAAGTTTCACATCCCTTGCGATCGATGCCGATTTCGTGGCAAAAAACGCGCCGCTCTTGTAGTTCCACTCACCTGCATTCGGAATTCCTCCCCGAACCTTTCCGAAGGTCCAGTCCTCTGAACCGCTCGGTCCTTCAAAAATCGGAGGTGGCTCGTTCGGCTTCGGAGTAATCAAACGCACTACGGATCGCGGTACCACAATCCTCCCTGCATACCACGTCTCAAGGATAAGCTTTTCGGCATCACACTCCAAGAGGTTTCCTTCGAACGCATCCTCATCAGCCAACTGAACGCGGCAAAGATCTTTCCGATGGAAAAGCGGCTGCGGCCGAAATCCAAACTCAATTCCCGCCACACTCTCCGGAGCAAACTCGATGACATCCAAAGCGTCCGGATGACGCCATCGGAGGCTCGTCTCCGGCTCGATTCCATCTAAGACGCCATAAAGAATATCTCCGTTGCTGAAAAGGATCGTGTCTCTTGGCGATTTATTCACACTTGAGATTGCAATTTTCGCCCCGCTTGGCGTCGCATCACTTGCTTTCGCGGATCCATCGTTTTGGGGTGGACCAGCCTGAACCCGAGTATCGAGAACTAGTGCGCCTCCCAAGAAGAAAAGCAAAAACAACGCGAACAAAGATGAGTGAAGTTTTCTCGAGCAATCGCCAACCAATCTAAGAACGCGATTCTGAAACTGATTGAAATTAGAATACGTTTCTATCTTCACACAATTTTTGGCAAATACTGCTTCCCTCACCGTCGCGGCCCAAGTACGCGAGATCAAATAGCTTGATCGCGATCGTATCCAAGCGAATTCGAGCACGACATTCGTCGATTCATGCCTGGCAAATCGCATCCTCAAACTTGGCGGCGCGCCTGATATTACCCGCTTTTGTGCCATCAATTCCTTACTCTTCGAAATCCCAGATTTCTTCATTCGAAGCTGACATTTCTCCCAAAAACTGGCTTTTCGACTGATTGAATTGAACCTGTCGAATTGACTCCGGCTTGATCACTACCAACCCAAAGTTTGCGCTCTGACCCGAAACTCGTCCATTGTCCCATTTTTCCAGTTCGAACCCTACGACACCGCCACCTGCCACATCCACTCGAATGTCCCAAGGAGGCGCTTCCACAATGCTCGGACTATCCTGAGCAAAATACACCTGAGTCACGCGAGGGAGCGGAATATCGAGCTTTGTTTGCCGGACGCCAACTCGCAGCTTTCCGTCACGAATGCCCTCAACAGTACCCGAGACTTGATCTGAGTTCACCAGGTAGATCAAATCCTCCTTCAAAGGTTCAATGGGCGGATCTTGTATGTCGAACGTGCCCTCCCATTGTGTCACCTGCACATTGCTGACTCTCAAAGTTGGGCCGTCCATTTGTGATGAAAACACCACACCGGATCCTCTCGCCACAAATCCGGCCGGATCCTTCCATCTGTGGACCAGAACACCATCCATCCAAAGCGCTATCGTCGCCTCCGCCTTGTTCACGAGAATCTTCACCCGGCTCTTGCTTTTGGAAATCATGTCCGGAATCTGCGTTTGCGGACCAATGCTGATCACGCCGGCGCCAACTTGTACGCGCTGAAGGCTCACGTATCCGGGAGCCAGATGGAACATGTACGAATTGATGCTATAATCGAAACGATCGATCGCCTCTGTGTAGATGATAAAACTCAGGCTGAATCGTCCACTCCATGCGAGATCAAACGCCAGCGCGGACGAATCCGACAATTGAAGATCTCGGCCCAGGATTCCAACACCGTCCGCGACAAAGGCCCCATCCTTATATTGCCATCCCCTCGATCCCTTCTGCAGTTTCCAACCGTCAACGCCATTGGGACCTTCGTAAATAACCTTGTAGCCTTTGGCGAAGAACGTGATCGATCTCAAGTTTTCGCGAGGCGCCTCGAGTTCACCGCCAAACCAAGTTCCAAGCCGAGCCTTCTCTTCATCGACAAATCCCAGATCACCCAGGATTTCGTCTCCGTTCTTGAACAAAACCCGGCTTGTGGGTTGTGAATGAACCTGGAGAGGCTGCGCCTTTCCAAATTTGATCCGGGCAACACCTCCGGGCTTAAACCGAATCGCCTTTTTCGCCATAGGATAACTCCACTGAATACCCAGCGCCGTATCCATTCCCTGCAACTCCCCGTGGAGAAAAGCGCCGTCGAGAAACTGCAGCACGCTGGAATCTTCTTCAAACGGAACTGCAACAGTTGAATTACTGACTCCTCCCGGAGCTGCGGCGAAAGCGACGCAAGAATAAAGCAAACTCGCAACCCAAAGCAGGACTGCATTCCCCGCAGTCTCGGTCAAAGGCACTCTCCGGCGAGACATGCGGGATGAAGCCCTGTACCACTTAACGCTCATATATGGGTAGATACCGATAGTTCAGTGCCAGTGACAGCAACGAGGCGGCGGTCGCAAAGGTGGGACCAAACTGCCCGTCCCAGCTCCCGTCTGGATTCTGGGTAGAGCGCAGCTTCTGAATATTCTTGGAATTCCATACGGTCCATACTTCGGGAGATGTGTGAAAGAATGCCTGAGAGGCATAATAAAGGTAGTAATGAAAATAGCTCGATTCCGCGGGCGCGTCTTTCAGATACTCAGCGGCCACCTGAAATGCCTTCGAGCTCTTTTCCTTCGCGAGCGCGAGGATTAGGCAACCAATCGCAGTCCGGGCCGCATTCGCAGATGATCCTGGAGTGTACGCGTAGCCTCCATCCTTAGTCTGGCAATTCCTAAAAAAGGCGAGGCCTTTTCGAATTGCCACTTCCGGGACAGATATTCCGGCGTTTCGCGCCGCAAACAGAGCCATCATTTGGGCGCCGCTCACAGTCGTGTCCGCGTCCGTGCTTTCCGGCGAATAACGCCACGCGCCAAACGGATTCTTCGACTGCGCGTTCAAAATCAGACTCACCGCTTTTTCAAGAGCCGGACCGAGCCGTTCATCGTCCACCATTCCATACGCCTCCGCCAGCGCCAGGGTGGAAAAACCGTGATTGTACATCGATCGTCCAATATACCCGGTCTGTTGATTCATCTGGTTCAGAATGAAATCCAGCCCCTTTCGAATCGGCTGACTGTATGGGCCGAAGTTCGGATCATCTCCATGAGCAAGCATGCTAACTACCGCTAAACCCACTACCGCCGGCTCGCTTCCATAGGAACGATCAGGAAAACTTCCCTCCGCATTCTGATGTTCCGCGAGGTACGCGAGTCCCTTTGCATACATCCGCTCGACCTCCATGGGCGCGGAATCCGAGTCCTCGACAAACAGTTCCTGAGCGGCAACGGATATCGGCATCAGCAACGCAGCGGTCACGGCGAGCCGCAAAGGCAGGCTTGTCGTCCACTTGGACGCGATCACGAAGCTCAGGCCGCGATACACTCCGTCCCACCGGTTGTTAGTCACAATGCGCACCTCACTTCTGCGTCTCCTCGATCGCATTGAAATAGTTCTCTAACGCTTCGCGGAACTCTGTGGGCACAGTCCGCATTATCGACCCGCTGGCTTTGCCCACGTCTTTTCCGTCCGATTCTTTGCCTGTGGAATCTCCTTCCACGGTTGAGGCAGCTTGATCGGTGGTCCCGCCGCTAGAGTTGCCGCCGGGAGTGTTGCTCAAAGCCATACCCATATTCTGACCCTGCTGCTGCGACATCATGCGCAGCAAAAAAGCCATCTGTTCACTCGCCTGGCTTTGAGAATTATTCCCTTTCTGCGACTGTTCGTTAATCAAGTTAATCACATCGGAAAGCACCTGGATTGTTTCCGTCTCGGCTTTGACGGTGGGCGCATCGGTGCGCGGCTCACCCAAGAGCATCGCCGAATCCAACATCGGACGGTAGATCTCTTGGAGCGGTTCCATCAAGGGCGGCACCAAATTGTCCATCTGCATTTGAATCAGTTTCTTCAACAGTACCCGCTGCTCGCCATACAACATCTCAACGCTCTCGTCATAGCGGGGATCTTCTTTTTTCTTCTCCTCCAACAGCGTTGTGCGCGCGCGCAGATTCACCTCGCCTTCACGCATTCGGAGTAGAGCCATCAACTGCTTCAAAAGCATTTCAGCCTGCTGGTTCTCGCCGCCACCGCCACCGCCACCGCCACCGCCCGACGAATCGCTCTTCGGTTCGAGAATGTCTGCCCACCCCGTGAAACGCTCTGACCAAACAGACAACTGCCGCATCGCCTGCATCGAAATGTTCTCTGCGATCAAAGACCGCACGCGATCGAGCTCTTCCACGGTTTTCGCATCCGCCATCTCGTTGCTGACCTGACCGTAATTAGGCTGCTGAGTTCGCTCAAAAAACCGGCTAATCTCTCCCATCAGAAGCTCGGCGTCGTGTTGGGTGCCGGTCTGTTCCTCTGCCAAGCGCTCGTTGACACGGCGGAATTTATCGGAGAGTTCCTCCGCGATGAGTCCGATTGTTTCTGGGACCTGTTTCTCCAACCTGTTTTCAATCTCTTTCTCCTCGGATGAAGCCTTTCGCAAACGCTGCGCCAGCGTCAGAGCCTGTAAGTCATCAAGGCCTTGATTGAATGCCTGTTGCATTTCCTGAAGGTCTTCCAAAATTTCCTCCGTCTTCTCCTGAGCTTTGGCCACATTCTCCTGCTTCGATTCCTGATTCTGTTTGGCGGATTTCAGAGCGTTGGCCGCGTCTTTCATCTTGCCTTCCGCCAATTCCTGCATCGCCTGCACGTTCTTGGCCCACTCCTGCAATTTGTCGTTCGGCAGGGTCGGATTGCGCATTCCCTCCCGAACCGTTTCAGTGCCCTCCTTGGCAAGTTGCTCCAGATCAATGGCGTTTCGCTCCTGTTCCTCGGTCGCTTCCTCCATCGCCGCCCCGGCTGCTTCTTCGGACAACTCCTTCTGGCCGAGCTCTTTCAATTCCTGGAGGCTGCTGGCGATCTTTTCCTCCAGACGCGTCACCTCCTCAAGTCTCACAAGCATCGATTCCAGTTTCTGGCGCACCATTTCCGCGTGTTGCTCGGTTCCCAACACAAACAGACGATAGCTTTGCGACTCAACGGCCTCTCTGCCGGGGTAAAAATCTTTGGCGTACCCCCGTAGTTCGATCGCCGAATCGGCGGGGATTCCGAGCAATGCGGGATTGAAATAAAACCGCTCTTCCAACCGCTTTTCTTGGGAAGAAGCAGCCTCGATTCGAAAACCCTGTCTCAATCCATTCGTCGAATTCTCCGAGTCGCTTGTGAAGCGCCACACCAACCCAATCTCTCGCACGCCATAATCATCCCGCGCCCCCGCTCTAATCTCGATAACCTCCGTTTCCAATACGGCAAGCTCGCGCGTGAAATCGCTGAGCTGGGGAACCGGAGGAAAATCTTTCTCTGTTCCGAGCACCAAATCCCAAGGAGCCGAGTTGGTCAGCCCAAGTTCATCCTCCCACGTAAACGCGTGATGGACGAGTTGGTTCAATTCGCGGACTTCGCTGAAAAAGCGTTTACCATCGACATTCAACTCTTCTGGAGCCCCCTCACCGGACCTTCGCCACGCCCTCTTCAGAGATCGAGTAGCCGTGCCGGTAAACACTATACTGCTCCCCTCGAGAATGGTCATCGACCCGTTCTTCACACTTTCTGCGTAAGACGGATATCGAAGATACGCTGGCAATTCTACCGAGGCTTGCATCTCCTTCAAAGAGGGTCGGTGAGTCGGAACGATCGACACAGTTCGAGTCGCGTCACCGATTCGGATTTCAAGCGGCCCAGCCTGAATCTGCCCAGGAATTGTGAATCGAATACGCCCCCCATCAACGAAACCCTTAACACCCGGTTGATCACTGTACTCGGCGATCGCAGTCCGTGGTTTCCAAAACGAGCGATACGACACTGCCACCCCCACGTCGAAAACCTCTCCGTGGGGTACAATTTGGCTCGGCGGCAGCTCGTCGATGGTCACCAGTGTGTACCGTTCGATCGCCGACACCGGCGAAACCCAGCGAAGAAAAACATTCCATGCGGCACCCGGCACAAGAAAAGCGGGCAGCAAAAACAGGATCGCCAAACAAACCGCCCCCCAGAACCGAACCTTCACCGGTCGCGGATCAACGGCATCCGGAAAATTAAACTGCGTCGCTTCCCCGGACACCTGATCGATCGCAGCTCGATACAGCGCGAGAGAAAAACCCGGAGGACGGTTCCCTTCGTTCGCGAGTTCCACAATCCCGAGCAGCCGATCCCCAAGGCGGCGGAAGCGCAACTGCACAAGATTTGACAGCGCCCTGATATCGCGGCGCTTGAGAATCCACCGGAGCGCCCAACGGTATCCGGAAAACGCCAAGACAGCAGTCCCGAAAATTGTAATGAGAAGCCTCAAAAAGACCGGTGTGTCCCATATCCTATCCGAAACAAACAGGACCAAGTACGAACCCAACAGACCGATCAGTCCGGAACAAATCGCAATGGCTGTTTCGGCCTTCCAAAGACGCTGCTCCAGCGCGGAGAATTGCTTCCGCAACTCCTCCGGCAAACGAACGCCCAGTTGATTCTCTTCATGGTCCATATCTAGGATAAAATGCGCCATACCTTGCATGCGAATTGCGATTCCGTCCAACACTTCCTGGAGAATCGCGGCGGTTCTGAATTCCCTTTCTCCCGTCGATCTCTGCTAACAGTTTTGCCTGCTTTTTAGGCCAAAAGGTGTGCGTCTGCATGCACATATTGAAATTCCATTCAATTTTTTCGAAGTTTGTGCATCTTATGTGGAGTTATGAAAATCTTCCGGATATGCGCTTGGTTCGTGCTGGCCGGAATGATTGTTTCAACGTCTCTCGCCGCCCAGCGAACAACAGCTCGTTTGATCCTTTCCACCGATAGCGCGCGCCCTGGAGATACGGTGATGGTGGGAGTGGAATTGCGGATGGAACCGAAATGGCACACCTACTGGAAGAACTCCGGTGAATCCGGGATGCCGACCAAGATCGACTGGCAATTGCCTGAGGGGATTTCCGCGGGGGAAATCCAGTGGCCGGTTCCAGAGAAGTTCATTGCCGCGGATCTCACCACGTACGTCTATCACAATGAGGTCCTTCTGCTGGTTCCATTGACTCTCGGGAACGAATTGACTCCTGGAGCGAAAAACTTGAAGGCAAAGGTAACTTGGCTGGAATGCGAGGAGGTATGCGTTCCCGGTAGAGGAGATATTGCGGCGCCGCTGTTGGTCGGATCCGAACTTAAACGTTCGATGGAAGGCGACAGAATTGACGCCTGGATGCGGAAACTCCCGCAAGACGGGGCTTCTCTATCCGTGAAAATGAATTGGGAGAAATCCGTGGGGAGTGACACGCGGCCCCTCGTCATCCGATGGGTGAACAATGAGAAGGTCGAGACCGCTGATTTCTTCCCCTACGCGCATGAGGATTACGAGTTTTCCGGACCCACCGAACGGTTATCCGATGCGGGAGACTTCATCTCGCTCCGAAAGAAAGTCCTACGCTTTGGTGATAAGTGGCCTGCTCGTATTCGCGGGGTGATTTTCACACAGTCCGCTGCGGGACAGCAGCAAGCGCGCGAAGTCACCGTTTCCGTCGCATCCGAAACTGGTTCTCGGGCCGGTTCCGATCCAGCTCCGTCCCCGGGGACTGGCGAGGTCACCGCTTCGATCCCGCCGCCTACACGATCGTTGCTTGCGATGCTCGGCCTGGCATTTCTGGGCGGCTTAATTCTAAACATCATGCCGTGCGTTTTACCGGTAATTGCGCTAAAGATTTTGGGGTTTGTTAATCAGAGCAAGGAATCACCAGGCCGTGTGCGGCAGTTGGGACTTATTTACGCCTCGGGTGTGATTGCCTCATTCTTGGTGCTGGCCGGAATTGTTATCGGAGTTCAGCAGGCTGGCCGGGCCGCAAGTTGGGGAATGCAGTTTCAGAATCCCCAGTTCCTCATTGGAATGACGCTTTTAGTCACGCTCGTTGCCCTAAACCTCTTTGGCCTTTTTGAGATTACGCTTTCCGGCGGAGCGATGGGAGCCGCGAATACATTGGCATCGAAAGAAGGGGCAGGAGGTGCGTTCTTCCATGGTGTGCTGGCCACAGCGCTAGCGACACCATGCACGGCGCCTTTTTTGGGCGTGGCGCTCGGGTTTGCGTTTTCGCAGTCGCCTGCTGTCATCGTGTTAATGTTCGCCACCATCGGACTCGGATTGGCCGCGCCTTACGTTGTGTTGAGCTGGAATCCCACGTGGCTGCGATTCATTCCGAAACCCGGGCTTTGGATGCAAAAATTCAAAATTGCAATGGGTTTCCCGATGCTGGCCACGGCTTTCTGGCTGCTGTGGTTAACGTCTTCTCATTTCGGTAGGAGCGGCGTGTTGTGGCTGGGAATGTTTCTTGTGACCGTGGCGATGGCTTCTTGGATTTGGGGAGATTTCGTACAGCGAGGCGCGAAACACCGGGTATTGGCCATGACCGCGACTCTCGCGTTGCTGGCGACGGCTTACTTTTTCGTCCTGGAGCGTCAATTGAACTGGCGATCTCCGATCGCCACGGGGCAGGCGGGCCGGTTCGCAACTCGAGAGTTGGGAGGGATTCCTTGGAGCGAATGGAGCCCGCGAGCGCTTGAAGTTGCACTTGCGACAGGGCGCCCGGTTTTGGTCGATTTCACCGCAGACTGGTGTGTGACTTGCCAAGTGAACAAGAAGACCAGCCTGGAAATTGAGTCGGTGCGCGCAAAATTGACGGACTTAAACGTAGTGCCTCTGCTCGGAGATTACACCAATGAAGACGCGGCCATCGCCACCGAGCTGAAGAAATACAAGCGCGCAGGTGTTCCTTTGGTTTTGATTTATCCGGCGGGCGGTCAAAAGGAGCCTTATGTGCTCCCTGAAGTATTAACTCCGAACATTGTTCTGGAGACTTTGGATAAGGCGGCGGCGACAAGAGTTGCCTCGCATGGAACCTGAGTTTTTGGAGACGCAATTGAAGCGGGCCTTTTGGACCAAGTTCACACCGTCAAAAGGGCCGCCAGGGTTGGCTAGAATTTCGGTTCGGTTAGGGTGAAGGTCGGCTCCGCCAGCGAGCGATAAAAAGCTCGCTGGCGGATTGCTTTTTGCGCGGAAGCCAGTTAACTCTGGTCTCGTATGGCGTCAAAATCAAAACCCCTCGTGGGTATTATCATGGGCAGCCAATCGGACTGGGAAACAATGCAGTACGCTGCGGCGAAACTTGAGGAACTAAAGGTTCCATTTGAAGCGCAAGTGATGTCCGCGCACAGGGCGCCTGATCTCGTCTTCAAATACGCTTCCAGCGCTGCCAAACGCGGCCTTGAGGTAATTATCGCGGGAGCCGGTGGCGCAGCGCATCTTCCCGGAGTTGTTGCCGCAAAGACAGAGCTTCCGGTTCTGGGAGTTCCGGTTGAATCAAAGACGTTGCACGGTATGGATTCTTTGCTCTCCATAGTTCAGATGCCGGGTGGAGTTCCGGTTGGAACCCTTGCAATCGGAAAGGCGGGGGCAGTTAACGCAGCGCTCTTCGCGGTGGCAATTCTTGGAAACAAATATCCGAAGTACCGAGAGGCCTATAGAAATTTCCGCGACGAGCAGACAAAGAAGTGCATGAGCAGTCGAGAAATCAAGCTTTGACGCTCTTTAGTCTTTCGCTATCCAGCCGTCTTGAAGCCGAATAACGCGATTTCCATAAGCAGCGTTGGTTTCGGAGTGCGTCACATGAACAATGGTCGTGCCGCCGGCGTTTAGGCTCTTGAATAGCTCCAAGGTTTGTTTGCCTTGAGCAGAGTGTAAACTCCGTACCAAGATTTCCTTTCTGTATAACCAGTTGAGCCTCAGACGTTATTTTGAGATTCTGGGGATCTTGAATTTCGATTGTTGTTCGTTCATGGGACTTTGGCGTCGTTCATTCGGGATTCTCCCCCCTTGTTTTTTGATGTGCAACTGATACTCTTTCTAAGGCAGCAATTTCTGAGATCTATTTCATTGAAATGATAGAACCGATGAAAACCCCGAAATCACCAAAAAAGGAACAGGCTTTTTCATTCTCTGCTCCCACAGCGATGAGCGTGATGCTGGTGGGTGACTTTACGCACTGGAAGGAAAATCCGATCAGTCTCAAAAAACAGAAGAACGGCACTTGGAAGACCAAGGTGTCATTGGACGCCGGAACTTATCATTATTGTTTCCTGGTTGATGGGGAATGGCGTGACGATCCCGAGTGCATTCTCAGAGTTCCCAATCCCTACGGGGACTTCAATTCCGTGAGGGAAGTCTCCTAAACAGAGGTCGCCTCTCGACACAGATATCGACGATCGACGATACTCCGTTTGGATCAGTTCACCAAGTTCTGAACATTTCCTGCGAGAAATGCCCGGACGTTCGCAACCGCAGTCCCCATCAATCGCGCCCGTGCCGCCTTAGTCGCCCAGGCGAGATGCGGAGTTACGAGGCAATTTGGAGCTGTGAGGAGCGGGTTTTCTCTTTGGGGCGGTTCCACTGCCAAAACATCGAGTGCCGCGCCTGCGATCTGCCCCCCGTTCAAAGCTTCAGCCAGGGCCGCTTCGTCTATCAATGGGCCTCGACTGGTATTAACGAGAAAAGAGGAAGTCTTCATGGATGCCAGCCGCTCACTGTTAACGACGTGTCTTGTTTCCGGCGTAAGCGGACAGTGCAAACTAACCACATCGCTTTGACGGAACAGCGCCTCCAAAGAGACGCACGAGACACCAGAAGTTGACTCTGGGAAAGATGTCCTTGTGTGGCATCGCACTTTCATTCCAAACGCAGAAGCTAATTCGCCAACCGCTCTGCCGATTCTTCCATACCCAAGGATTCCCATTGTCAGACCTTCCAGTTCGACCAGCGGAAAATCCCAGTAGCAGAAATCAGGACTTTGGGTCCATCGCCCTTTCCTTACGGACTGCGAGTGGTGGCCCACATGCTGGGTTAGTTCGAGCAGGAGCGCAAAAGTCATTTGAGCCACAGATCTTGTGCCGTAGGTCGGGATATTAGCGACCGGGATACCCCGTGCACGTGCTGCCGCTGCATCCACGATATTAAATCCAGTGGCGAGAACGCCAATATACTGAAGCTTCGGGAGACGCTGAATCTGATCCGCATTCATGACTGTCTTGTTGGTCAGAACAATCTCAGCGTCCGCAGCGCGTTCCACCACATGTTCTGGCGGTGTTCGTTCATAGATCGCGCACCGCCCCAGGGCGCTTAGCTCATCCCAGCTCAAATCGCCTGGGTTCAGCGTGTAGCCATCCAGAACTACGATATTCATTCAATACTTGGCGACTTGTCTGGCGCCGCCAATTCCCAAGGCCTTCGTGATCTCCCGCGCTTTCGCAAGCATCATCCCCGATTCGCTCGCCACAGCGATAAACTGAAAACCCTCTTCGACCCGAGCTTTTGCAGCGGCGGCGTCCAAGACATGAATCCCTGGCGCAACCCCGTGTTTTTTTGCGGTCGAAAGAATATGTTGAACCGCATCGACAAACTGCTTGTTGTCGCTGTCGAATTCTGGTTTCAAACCCATCGAATTGTGCAGGTCGTTGGGGCCGATAAAAACCGCGTCAATCCCGGGAACGCTCAAAATGTCATCAGCCGCCTCAATGGCATGGATATGTTCCGCCATAATCACGACCAATATCTCCTCATTCGCATTGGCGTAGTACGAGGCGGGGTCGGTGTCAAAGTTGGCCGCGTGCAGTTGACCACCCACGGACCGATTCCCCAACGGCGTGTATCGTGCGGCTGCCACGACCGCTTCGGCTTCGGCACGGCTATTGACCATGGGAACGACGATACCCCAGGCCCCAGTGTCCAGAACCCGTTTGATATTTTCCACGGAGTTCCACGGTACGCGCGCCAACGGAACCGTTCCGCAGGCTGAGATGATCGCGAAGCTTTCGGCGGCGGTTTCCATCGAAATGGGAGTATGTTCCAGTTCGACGGTGAGCCAGTCAAAACCGGTTCGTGCCATGAGGTGGGCCGAAACTGTATCCGGCAGTGTCAGCCAAGTGCCAATGCTGGGTTCGCCCTTTTTTAGTTTGGCGCGCACATGATTCTTTTTCATGGGATTCTCAAGTTATACCTTTTTCAACGACGCTCGAAGGGCGTTGCCGGCAAACACATCCGGATTCACCACAAATTGGGGCTTTTGGCCGTGCATTAGGTCAAGTATCGACTGAGCCGCTGTGAGGCTGACGCGTTGCCCTGTTTCGCGCGCGAACGAAGCTAAATGCGGCGTCATCAAGATGTTGGGAGCTTTTCGGAGCGGATGATCGGAGGGAAGAGGCTCTTTGCAGAACGTATCCAGCGCGGCTCCGGCAATCCAGCCTTCCTGTAGAGCCCTTACGAGAGCCGATTCATCGATCAAAGCGCCGCGGCCGGCATTGATCAAATAGGCTGACTTTTTCATCGACCGTAGCTGCTTCTCACCAATCATTCCCCGGCTCTCATTCGTCAGGGCCGCATGCAAGGAGACAAAGTCGCTTTCCGCAAGTAACACATCCAATTCGACTCGTTTTACGCCGAGCTTTTCCGCCTCGGGAGACGATGTGACATCGTATCCAAGAACTCGCTGATTGAAGCCTGCGGCGCGGCGCGCGACAGCTTGACCGATGCGTCCGCAGCCGATAATTCCCAATGTTTTTCCAAAAACGTCATGACCCCAGAAAAGTTTCCAGTCTCCCGCTGCCATTCCTTGATGCCCTTGGTGAACGTGCCGTGCCACCGAGAGAATCAGCGCGAATGTATAATCGGCGACCGTTTCGTTCAGCACGCCAGGGGTGAACGCCACGACGATCCCCGCCCGAGACGCCGCAGCGTAATCAATAGAATCGTAACCGACGCCCCATCGGGAGATAATCTTTAGATGCGCAGCCTGTGGAGACTCGATCACTTCTTCAGTGTATTGGTCGGGGCTGCAGAGGACGGCATCCACACCTTCCAATAACGGGAGCAGACTGCCCGCGTCGTGGGGCCCGAAGCGCTCGGGGACAAATACCTCACACCCTTCACTTTTCAGCTTTTCGAAAGCAAGCCCGCCCACTTCCTTAAAAGTGCGCGCCGTTATCAAAACTTTCCACGACATGCGGCGCAGTGTAGCTTTTCCGAGCGAGCGCGCAAGCGTCTGCCGACCGAATATCCTTCTCAGATTTCGTTCCACCGCGACACCCAGCCTAGGACCGATGGGATTCGTCCGATCGCGCATAGACACGGTATCCATAACGGTTTGACTTGGTTTTCAGGGGCCCGTAGATTGCCTCACGATGCTTGCCGCCGAAATCAAAGCGAAGGTTGCCTCCGCTTCTTCCTCCCAAACAAGCCAAAATCTGTCCGTCTGGAAGGAAATTGTTGAACCCATCCGTCCGTTCCTTGACAGAGTAGCCGGTCAATTATCCGATCAGGTTGACGCCTTCGACCCCGAGATTGTGCCTTATGCGCGTTATGCATTAACAAATCAGGGAAAGCAGTTGCGGCCGGTGCTCGTCGCACTGAGCGGCGGTGCGACTGGGGAGATGAACGAAGACTTGGAGAAGGCAGCAGTCATCATCGAAATGGTCCATTTGGCAACGCTCGTTCATGACGATGTAATGGATGCCGCGGAGGTACGGCGTAGAAGACCGACTCTCGCGGCAAACTGGGGAAATCAGATTTCCGTGTTGGTGGGTGACTGTTTGTTTGCCCATGCGGTGAGGCTTGCCGCAAGCTTTCCAACTCCGGAAGTCTGCCGAGCCGTAGCCTCGGCAACAAACACTGTATGCTCGGGAGAAATCCTTCAATCGCGGAAACGCCCGAATCTCGACGTAACTCGCGCGGAATACTTCAAAGTCGTTGAGATGAAGACGGCGGAATTATTTGCTCTTTCGTGCGATCTCGGCGCTTGGCTCGGTGGAGCTTCACATTCAGGGCGTCAAGCTCTAAGGCAATATGGACTCGATTTGGGCACCGCTTATCAAATTTACGATGATTGCGTCGATTTGTTCGGACATGAAGCCTCCGTGGGCAAGTCGTTGGGTAACGATCTTGAAAATGGAAAAGTAACGCTCCCGATTCTCGTAGCGCTTGAAAAAGCCGAACTTGCAGATCGAAACTACCTTCGTAATTGCATTCAGGATTGGGATCCTCGTTTTTTTTCAAAAATTCTTGAACTCTTGGACAAGTACGACGCTCGAAACAGTGCGCGGGAAGTGATCGACCAGTATCTCGAATCAGCACGGTGTTGTCTCGAACCGATTTTGGATTCGCCAAGTCGGCGATCGTTGATTTCATTGACCCAGTTCCTTGCCCAATTGACGGACTCTCTCGCAATTCCGGACTAGCAGGGTCTCTGCTACTATGACCGAAACCGTTTTAGAACAACCACCGCCCAAAAAGCAGACAGTCGCGCCGATTGACGATCGAGCGCTCGTGAGAACGGCGCAGAACGGGGATTTTGAGGCTTACGACGAATTGGTGCGCCGGTATCAGGAGCGTGTTTATGCGACGCTTTACCATATGACGTCCAACCACGAGGACGCAAACGACCTAGCTCAGGAAGCGTTTATTAAAGGATTTCGAGCTCTAAAATCGTTCAAGGGAGATTCAAGTTTTTTCACGTGGATCTACCGGATCGCTGTCAACAGAACGATCAATTTCCTCAAAAAACGAAATAAGCGTATCCATATGAGTTTGAACGATTTGGAGTTCAACGCTGAACACGATCCAGATCTAATAGCTCTGACCTCCGAAAAGAATCCCAGGCGAGACCTGAATTTAGTGGAACTTCAGGAAAAGTTGAACGAAGCCATGCTAAAGCTGTCGCACATTCATAGGCTAGTGGTGACATTGCACGACGTTCAGGGATTGTCGCATGACGAAATTAGCAAGATTATGGATTGCAATACAGGCACGGTTCGCTCCCGTCTTTTTTATGCCAGACAGCAGCTACAAGCGTATTTATCCGACTATTTGACCTAAGCATGAATCAGCCAAAAGACCCCACGGAAAAGCTAAAGAACCTGCTCGCATGCAAGCGCTATGAGCAGCCACCACCAGGCTATTTCAGCCGATTTCCAGAGCGGCTTCGGGCTCGTCTCGAAGCCGAGGAGTTTGTTGAATACTCATCGTTGTGGCAATGGCTTGTGAACAAGTTCGATGCAAAACCCGTCGTTGCGTGCGTGTACGGCATCGCCTTGTCAACTTTGCTCCTGGCTGGTTTCAATCTCTCTCAGGTATTTGATACGGAATCTGCGGTGTCTCCCGTGGCGGGTGGACCGTGGATGGGTTGGACACCACCGACGGGCCTTATGGACAACGTGGAACTGGCTCGGAATCGTTATCGAAACCCTTCGTCATCGGTTCTCCCTGTGGCATTCCTTCCAGTGAACAGCGTGAGTTCATCTCGTTTTGTTTTTGGAACACCGATTCAAAGGCAGCCCGCTTTGTTTGCTCCCTTCCAAGACTAGCGGATTTACGTCGATCGGGTGAAAATCAGGGTCCGACTCGGTGTTTGGATTTGGATAGTCAGTGTGTCCTCAGTCGCAATCGCGTTCGCGGTGACTGAACCGGTTCTTTCGCTGCGGAGTTGTAACTTGTAATCACTGCCGTCGCGCCTCCATGATCCTTCGGCTGAAGTTAGAACCTGTTCAGGTTCTTTCTGCGGGGTCGATGCTTGCTGACTCCGCTGCCCTTGTCCCCCTCGCTGCCCACGGGAGAAGTTTGGTCCAGCTCCCCGTCCCTGTGCACCGGGGCCTGGGGCGAGACCGTATCGGTCTCGTTCCGCCAAGCGTTGTGCAAAATCCGGGGATTGTTCGTTTTCGCCTCTTTGAGATTGGTCTGAATTCGGATCGGAAGCATCTCCACCTTGATCAGAAGAAGAAGAGCTGGATGGAACTCTCATGGACACTTGATTCTCGGGTGTTGCCATAAACTCCACCGATCGCATCGTTTCCATAACTTCCTTCTTCAGACTCCTCATTTCGGATGCCGTAATATCGGGTCGTTTTTTTCTCTCGGCTGTTAGAGTCGCATAGGAGTCGATATACCACCGCCCTAGAATTCGTTCATCGGCGAACTTTGGAGAAATCCCTGTGTTCAGATACTGCTGAAGATCGCCCAAGTCCTGGCTGAGGAGTTTTCCCCGAATTTCCCCGTTGTTGATTATCGTCAGAGATTTTGGGTGCTGCACCATCTGAACAATGTCCCCTTTGCTCAGGAGCATGTTGCTGAATTCCGAGTCTGTTGCAATATCCTGAAATTCAGGTTGCTCTCCGAGCGATAGAAAGGGCGGATACTGGGCGAGCCGACTTAAGACGATCGGATTATTATAGATCAGCCCGATAATATCCGCGGCCTCGTAGTATTTCGAAGGCATCGGATCAAACTTTGCCGCGACTCGGTCGAGTCCACTTGAGTTCAGGTTGTGCCTCGCCTGGTTCAGGTAACGCATCCAGCTTGGGTTCCCCTCATCAGAGGCAGCAACCTGTACTGTAACGTAACCGGCGATGTAGATCATTAGACCCAAGATCACAACCCAGACCCCTCCCATTCCGAATCCTAGGCACGTTCCCAAACGGCTATTGATTCGCTCCCAGCGGAACCGTGACAGATCGTCCGAATGGTACTTGAAATGAAGGTCGATTTTTCGGTGAACAAAAAATGAAATCCCTATGAAAACAAAGTAAACAAGCAGAAGCACGATGATGGGCGGCCAAACCACGCTCCACATTGGATGGGTCACTTTGATGAGCCCCATTAGCGGCTGCACCGCAGGCGCAAGAGGCATTGCCAGCATTGCGCCCAGCAAAAGGCCGAACAGCGATACGGTGAGACGGGCGGCTCCAAGATAAAATCCGATTACGCCGAATCCAACCAGCAGAACGATTGCAAGTGTCCAGATGAGCATGGCCGGAATATAGACTCAGCCTGCCGTAAACGCACGAAGAAAGTTGCCGGGATTACCCTACTCCTCCAAAAGATGAGGCTTGAATTCAGTGCGCAATTAGTAGAAATCGACGACTGCGATACAATGAAAGCAATTCAAGTACATCAAACGGGAGGGCCAGAAGTTCTAAAGCTGGAGGAGATTCCCGACCCGCGCTGTGGACCTGCACAGGTGCGGATTCGGGTTAGGGCCACCGGAGTAAACCCAGTTGAAACCTACCTCCGTTCCGGGAACTATCCGAAAATTCCACCGTTTCCGTACACTCCGGGATCGGATGCGTCAGGTGTCATAATCGAAGCTGGATCTGATGTTTCCGAATTGGCGGTTGGTGACCGGGTTTACACTTCGGGATCTGCAACCGGAACCTACGCTGAACAGGCCGTCTGCGGACCACATCAGGTGCATCGATTGCCGGAGTCGATTTCGTTCGAGGAAGGCGCGGGCGTCAACATTCCGTATGCTACCGCGTACCGTGCTCTGTTCCAGCGCGCGCATTCAGTTCCTGGAGAAACTGTCCTGATTCACGGGGCGAGTGGTGGCGTTGGGGTGGCGGCCACTCAGCTCGCGAGGTCGGCCGGATTGAAAGTTATCGGCACGGCTGGAACGGAAAGAGGCCGTCAGTTGGTCTCTGACCAAGGCGCCCATTACGTAATTGACCATGGGAAAGAGGGTTACCTGGATACGATCCGTGACCTAACCGGCGGGCGAGGCGTGGATGTCATTCTTGAAATGCTTGCCAATGTAAACTTGGCAAAGGATCTCACGGCGCTAGCCATGGGAGGGCGCGTGGTGGTGATCGGTTGCCGGGGTTCGATCGAGATCAATCCACGCGATGCAATGGGGCGCGATGCAGCGATCCTGGGAATGGTACTTTTCAACGCTCCCGAGCAAGATCTCATTCGCATCCACGCTGCTCTCGGCGCTGGATTAGAGAGCGGAGTGCTTAAGCCGATAGTCGGGAGAAAGTTCTCGTTAAAGGACGCGCATTTGGCTCATCAAGCTGTTATGGAACCTGGCGCTCACGGCAAGATTGTTTTGATCCCGTGAGACCGTGTTGTTTCCCTTTCCGGAGATTATTCGGATCGATCCAACAAGCTGCGCGGGATTTGCAGTGACTTCTGCCCAATAAGAAAGCGCGGCTGAGAGCCAGTCTCGCCGCGCCTCAAAATGCCTGATTTATCGGATGCCCCGCTATTTTGCCCCTTGATCGATCCAGGCTCGAATTAGCGCAATTTGATCCCTCGTTAGAGCTGGATATTTGTCGCGCTTGTCGATTGGCGGCATTTCCATTTCTTCGACAAGATCGGCCGAAAAAAGGACGATCGGACTCTTTTCGCTTTTGCCAACGACAACCGCCAGATCATCACTAGATCCGCCCTTGATTGTCGCTTCCCGGCTATCGACACGATATTTGCTCTTGGGCCGCTCAGCACCGTGACACTTTAGACAGGAGTTCTCAAAAAGTGGTTTGATATCCTTTTCGTAAGTGACGCCTTGTTTCGTGGCGGCGGGCGGAAGTTTGCTGATATCTGGATCAGCCGCCAAGCAAGTGAGGGCTGAAAAAAAGAAGGCCACAACAAGGCCCCTAACGAGTAGAGTGGATTGGTTCAACATATTCATTTAAGCAACTTTTAACACTGGTCTGATTTTCCTTAACAGGACGACAAAGAGAGGGTTTGAATTCAAGAAAAAACGGTTCACTCGACCGTGCCAGCCTCTATTTTGCGTTGGCGACTTTCTCCCAGCGTCCCGTTTTTCCGGATTTCAGAACTGCGTCGCAGATATATTGCGTCTCGAGCGCATCTCGAAACGTCGGCGACGCCGGTTTTTTCTTGGCGATGCCCTCCAAGAAGTCCGCCACCTGGTGCACAAAAGAATGTTCATAGCCGATCTGCAACCCAGGAACCCACCAGTTTCCCATATACGGATGATCGCTATCAGTCACATGAATCGAACGCCAGCCTCGCACGATTCCCTGGTCGCGATGATCGAAGTACTGAAGGCGATGCAAATCATGGAGATCCCAAGCGATCGAGGCGTGTTCCCCGTTGATTTCAAGCGTGTAGAGCGCTTTGTGCCCGCGTGCGTACCGGGTCGATTCAAAGGTCGCCAGCGATCCGTTCTTGAATCGCGCCATAAACGCGCACGCGTCGTCTATCCCCACTTTTTCAACTTTGCCGGTTAAATTGTGTTTGCGCTCCTTGATGAAGGTTTCGGTCATGGCGCTGACTTTGTCCATACCTCCGTTCAGCCAGATGGCCGTGTCAATGCAGTGGGCAAGCAGATCGCCCGTCACTCCACTTCCCGCGGCTTTGACATCCAATCGCCACAGACCTTGTCCGCCTTGGGGAAGATCCTCGCTGATCGTCCAGTCCTGCAGGAATTTCGCCCGATAGTGGAAAATCTTTCCGAGACGCCCTTCGTCGATCAGCTTCTTCGCCAGCGTCACTGCCGGCACTCGCCGATAATTGTACCAAACCATATTGGGAACTCCGGCCTTTTCGATCGCTTTCACCATCTTCAAGCCCTCGGGTCCGTTCATGGAGAGAGGTTTTTCGCAAAGGATCATCTTGCCCGCGGCCCCAGCCGCCAGCGCAATTTCTGCGTGTGTGTTGTTCGGCGTGCAGATATCGATTGCATCGATATCATCGCGCTCCACCAGCTTGCGCCAATCCGTTTCCACCGATTCATATCCCCAATTATCCGCAAAGGCCTTGGCGTTCTGCTCATTCCGGGCGCACGCCGCCTTGAGGACGGGCTGATATTTTAGGTCAAAGAAATTGCCAACCTTGCGGTATGCGTTCGAGTGGGCCCGTCCCATGAAGCCATATCCGATGAGGCCGATATTCAAGTTTTTCTTCGTGCTCATTTCGTCTGTTCCATCCAGAAGTTCAAAGGTGAACGGTTGAGTGTTTCTTGGTTTCTCAGGCTCGCCACCCGTGATTCTCCCGGACTTGGATCATCGAGGCGAGGATATCGTTCCAGGTCTGTTGCTTCATCATGACCCGATTCGGAAACATGCAACCGTCCCAACAGATGTGGTCGAACTTCCGGGTCACCTTGCCATTTTCGTCTCGAAGCCAATAGCCCGCATCCCGAGCAATGTTGAGTTTTCCGTTTGGATCCGTCGCCAAACAGTGACGTCCCGTCTTGTCGTGTGAACCCGAACCGTTGACGGTGGCGTCATTCTGCGCCACGTGAAAATCGATGGTCCAGGGTCTGAGCGCCTTGGTGAGTCTCTTCATCGCCGAATGAAACTTCTCGGGTTCCCAATTGAACTCCTTGGGCACCAGCCGATGTTCCGGCGCATTGTAGCCAAGCGTGTAGAGGAGGGTATGCGCCATGTCGGCCTGAAATCCGACGACTTTCGGTTGACCGACCTCCTCTAGAAGTTTCACCATATATTTCCAACTGTGCATGCTGCCCCAGCAGATCTCGCCCTCGGCCGCCAGCCGCTCACCGTAGCCTTGCGCCACCTTCGCAGCTTCTTTGAAGGTCTTGACAATCTTCTTGGTGTTTTCTTTCGGGTTCTTGTCCCAGTCGGTCACACCGCAAGCCGAATCGATCCGGACCACGCCATGCGGTCGGATTTTGAGATCTCGGAGCCTCTTTGCGATGCGGCACGCTTTTTCCACTTGCGTGACGAAGGCTTTTCGCTCCTCGGCGCTGCCCATTGCGGATCCGCCTCCTGTGGGCGGCCAAACCGGAGCGACAACCGATCCCACCACAAGACCGCGCTTCCGAATCCTGGCCGCAATCTTCTTTAGTGTCTCAACACTGCTGTCGATTCCGATGTGGGGATCGAAAAGAAAAATATCCACGCCGTCAAATTTCACTCCGTTCACTTCCGCTTTGGCCGTGAGGTCGAGCATTGTCTCCAGCTCAATGCCAGGTTCGGCGCCCGGGCTGCCTTTGCCGACCAGTCCGGGCCACATTGCGTTGTGTAGTTTGGGATAATTGTTTAGGCCGTTGCTCATAGTGAATTCAATGTTGGACTTTCATTCTTCGAAAAAGAAGCGGCCGTGCTGAGATCCGGAGGGCATTGGGCCCTCGTTTCAACACACACGCCTCGCCATCGAACCTGGGTTCAGGAAAATGCCGGGGACAACCTACCAAGGCCGATGCCGGAATCAATGCCAAAAGCGGGCTGGCAGTTCTCACGAGTGGATCCGGACCAGGAAACCGTCGAGATTTATGTTCTGAGAGAGGTGCGATATCCTGCAACCCGATGTATTCGGAGAGGCACTATTTCGAGTGGAGTAATCTCCGGTTTTCAGATCCCCATTCGCGCAATCTTTGACGAGCGAGCCAATCTTGAATGTCTTCGGCGCATTCTTAGCTCGTGCGATTGATTAAGTTGAGTGTTATCGTTCAGCCAATCGAATGGCGAGCCGGATTGCGCTGTACAGGCTGCTGGGATTTGCTTTCCCCTGCCAGGCGATGTCGAGGGCAGTGCCGTGATCCACACTGGTGCGGATGATCGGCAGCCCAAGCGTGGTGTTCACCGCAGAATCAAATGCCAGCGCTTTTACCGGGATATGCCCTTGATCGTGATACATACAGACAAAAACGTCGGTCGCGCGGCGTTTCCAGGGGAGAAACGCCGTGTCCGGAGGTATCGGGCCTTCAACGTTAATTCCCTTGGCGCGCGCGGATTCGATGGCTGGCACTATAATCTTCTCCTCTTCCCGGTCGCCGAAAAGGCCGTGTTCGCCCGCGTGCGGGTTCAGTCCGCAAACCACAACCTTCGGTTTGCGCCCGCGGATGCGCTCCAATCCTTCAGCCGACAATTCGATCACCTCGAGAATGCGATCCGTCGTCAGCAATCCCGGCACGTCCTTGTATCCGACGTGGACCGTGACAAACGTGCAGGTGATCTCCTCGGAGTATTGCATCATGCACCAGCGCTTTGATCCAGCGCGATCGGCGAAAATTTCGGTGTGACCGGGAAAACGGATGCCTGCTTTGCTCAGAGCCTCTTTGTTTATGGGAGCTGTCGTGACGGCCGCGACTCGTCCCACGAGCGCCGCATCGATCGCGGCATTGATGTATCCGTAACTCGCGCGTCCCGTCTCAGCGCCAATGACCCCGGGCACCACCGTGGCTGCGTCGATTGCGTTCAAATCGACCACCGATGGTTCGATGAGAAACGGGAGCGCTTCGGCCAAAGCCTCCGGATTCAAACGTCGCGCCTCGAACGCCAGTCCCGTCGCTCTCGCAACCCGGTCCAAGATCCTCGCGTCGCCAAAGACGAGCGGCACGCACTCGTTCGCGATGTCCAAATCGTTGAGCGCACTCAAACAGACTTCCGGTCCCACCCCCGCTGGGTCGCCCATTGTGATTGCAATCACCGGCTTTTTCATATTTCGCAAAGCGGCCTTGGAAGAACCGATTCTACTTAGTGTTTCCTCCCACCGGTCCCACGCTCGTGTCACTCAAACCGGGACTTCGAAGCACGCGGCTGGTGGTCGTAGAAGTGACGGAAAATTCGAATCCTTGCCCGGTTCCCGCCGCGCCAAATCGCCCTTGCTTGTCCAGCGCAATAAAGTTGATGCTCAGATCAAACCCTTTCGGATCGAGCCGCGCGATTCTTCGAATCGTTTCAGCGCACGCCTCCTCCGGGTGCAAGCCTTGACGCATATATTCGACCACCAGAAAGGAGCCACAGTAGCGCATGACATTCTCGCCGAGCCCCGTTGCTCCCGCCGCGCCAATCTCGTTGTCCACATAGAGTCCGCTGCCAATGATTGGAGAATCACCGACCCGGCCCGGGATCTTGCCCCCCCATCCGCTGGTGGAACACCCTCCGGCGAGACTCCCGTCGAGCCCCAGGGCGAGCAGCGCAATGGTGTCGTGGTTCTCGCGAATATCTTTGGGCCTTTGCGGCTCTTCGGTCTCGCGGTTCTTCTCGGCCCTTTTCTTCCACCAACTTTGGTGCATCTCTCGAGAGTTGATCTCCACAGATTCGAGGCCCTCTTCGATCGCAAACTGTCTTGCGCCGTCTCCTGCAAGCATCACATGCGGGGTTTTTTCCATCACGCGCCGCGCGACGGAAATGGGGTGCCGGATTCCTTCGACCGCAGCCACGCTTCCCGCTTTGTGGCCCGGACCAAACATGATGCACGCGTCCAGTTGAACGACACCTGCGGCATCGGGAAAACCGCTCAACCCGACCGACCGATTCTCGGCGTCGGATTCTGTCACCCAAATTCCCTGTTCCACCGCGTCCAAAAGCGATCCACCGTCGGCCAGCACTTGGAGCGCTTTCTCGTTGGCTGCCTTCCCGAACGGCCATGTGGAAACGAACACTGGCTTTTCACCGGAAACAGTACGGGCCGTCGTTTCCGCGCCAGCACCCGAGCCTAATGAAGGCATCGCGCCGATTGCAGCGGCGCTAAGCACGAACTGGCGTCTCGAAATAAACATAGATCGGTTGTGTGTTTGGATTGGACAGGAATTTTCCTGAAGCAAAGCTCCTATCTTGCTCGATTCCTGAATGCAATTCAAAACGGCGCCGCATGTGCCCGATGCAATCGAAGTCTGCGCGCCAGCGCCTTGAACTACGCCAGTCCCCTAGCGCTTTGGCGGCGAGTGTAAGGTGCGAGACCAGCGTTACTAAGTTCTCAGCCCCAGCAGGCTGTCCGAGGAAAAAGCGGCAGAGGACTACCACAGTCCAAGACACGGCGGGACAATCGGGTCGATGAAGAATCCGCAAGCTTTGGCTGGCGCTTAAGCCGCCATGAATCAAGATTGTTTTGCGTTCTCGAGGCACCTAATCTCTTTCGCATCAAAATCCTGAACGTTCTCGAATTGAAAATCAAAGCTATGAGTTCCAATGATTTCGAATCGTATGGTCGCCGGGCATTTCTTCGAAAGGGGGCTCTCGTGATGAGCACAGCCGCACTGGGCTCCTGGCCCGAAGCTTTCTGCGAGGCTGCGAAACCTGCGTTGCGCGTGGGTTTGTTTACCGACGTGCATTACGCGGATCGGGCATCCGCCGGTTCGCGGTATTACCGCGAGTCGATCGCGAAAGTCCGGGAATGTGTCGGCCGGCTTAATGAGATCGGAGTCGATCTCGTGGTCGAATTGGGTGATCTGATCGACGAGGCGGAAACCGCCGAACGCGAGATCGGGCATCTTCGGACAATCGAACAGGAATTCGCGAAACTAGACGCGCCCCGCCATTATGTTCTCGGGAATCATTGTGTTTGGACGCTCACCAAAGAACAATTCTTAGCGAATTGCAGCGCCCGCGAACCGCACTACTCATTCGATCAGGGCGGTTTTCATTTTGTCATTCTCGATGCATGCTACCGCAAGGATGGAGTGCCCTACGGCAACAAAAACTTCGAATGGACCGATACCGATATTCCGACACGTGAAGTCGAGTGGTTGAAGGCGGATCTGGAAAAGGCGGCGCACCGCACCATTGTTTTCGTGCATCAACGGCTGGACACTCAAGGGCAGCACGCGGTCAAGAGCGCGCCTTCGGTTCGCCGTGTTCTCGAAGAATCCGGGAAGGTGCTGGCGGTTTTTCAGGGGCACCATCATATCAATGACCACAACCTTATCGGCGGCATTCATTATACCACCCTGGCGGCGGTGATCGAAGGAACCGGCCTCTCCAACAGCGCCTATTCCGTTTTGGATCTCTACAACGACGGTTCGATGAATGTGCAAGGATTTCGCAAACAGACTCACTACGACTTCAAGCAAGGATGACCGGTAAATCCAGAAACCGAAGGAGACGTTCGAACTGGATCCTTCAGACTCGGGAACGCAGACGGCGCCTGTCGTTTATCGCGCTTATCCGGGAGAACTCGTTGCAGCATTGATCCTTAATAGCTCACCAGGGATCACCTGTCTTCGCGCTCCTCTCCTCAATCCGATGAAAAAGAAGCAGACATTCAGGCGTGTGCTCACTCAGATGCAGGGTGCGGTGCGGGAGGCATCAAGCGATTTTTCATTGTTCGAAGCTTCTCGGACTGTTAGTGTCAGGCGGCTCCCGAGAGTCAGACACCAACTCGCAAACCCTGCATTATGAATTTCCGAAACTATCTGCTTTTTCCCGTTGCCGCCGTCCTGTGCGCCTCCACGATTCGAGTTGGAGCTGAAGATCCGGCGCCAGGCCTGGAACGATTCTATATCGGGACGTACTCCGGCGCGATTTTCAAATCGACCCTGAATTTGGGCACTGGCACGTTCGGCGCGAGAACAACGGCAGTCACCGTAGGGTCTCCTTCATTCCTGGCGCTAACACCGGATCGCAAGTTTTTGTATGCGGTGAACGAGAGCGGCGGGACCGTGGGAGCGTTTTCGGTAAACCCGACAAATGGGGAACTGAAACTATTGAACCAGCTCTCAACCAAAGGCGGCTCTCCCGCCCACATTGTCGTGGATAAAAGCGGACGCAACGTGATCGTGGCGAACTATGGAGGCGGCAGCGTCACCGTTTTCCCCATTCTCAGCGACGGCCAGGTTGGCGCCTCCACGGCCTACATGAAACATCCCGGTTCGGGTCCGCTGGCGCACTGCACCACGCTGGACGCGAGCGATCATTTCGCGTTTGTTTGCGACAAAGGGTTGGACCAAGTCAGATCCTACATTTTTGATTCGGCAGCCGGAACCCTGGTTCCGAACGATCCGCCCTTCGTCGCGGTGGCGCGAGGCTCCGGGCCGCGGCACATGACGTTCGACCCGCAATTCAAACGGGCGTACGTAATCTGCGAACTTTCATCGACGATCATTGGATTCGACTACGACCCGGCCAAGGGAGTTCTGACCCCGTTTCAAACGGTCAGCACATTGGCGTCCGGAGTGTCCGCTAGCGGGAACACCACCGCCGAAATCGTGGTGCATCCCTCGGGTAAATTCCTTTATGGCTCCAATCGCGGAAAAAACACGATCGCGGTGTTCACGGTGAACGCGGACGACGGCATGCTGACGCCGGTGCAGCAGCAACCCACCGGCGCGACGCCGCGCAATTTCGCCATCGATCCGACCGGCCAGTACTGCATCGTTGCGGGCCAGGGTTCAAACGATATCCGTCTTTATACCATCAATCCTCTTGACGGATTGCTGAGCGACACCGGCAATAAGCTATCGGTTTCCGCTCCTGTGTGCATCGTGCCTTTTATTCTGCAGCCACCGCAGCCTATCTTAAGTGCGCGCGCTCTTGAATCGAACACCTTCGAATTGAGTATTGGCAATAGTTTGGACATCCTGACCTATCAGCTTTTCCAATCAACGGAAGCATTCTCGACCGCGAACTGGAATTTGCTGGCGACCGGAACTCCAGGTCAAACCAAGTTTCTGCTGACCAATACTTTGCCCAGTGAATTCTTCCGAGTGGGAGTACTGCCGAATTATTGAGTCCGGCGGATTTCGCTGGCGGCAGGCCCAAGGTATCGTGGGAACTTGATTTCGCGCCTTCCGCAGAGCTCAGGCCGGCTTAAACCAACCGCTCAAGCAAGGTCTTGATCTCGACCGGCTCGGCGGCGCGGATCGTCACCGACGGGCGGTTTTTGCCAACCTCCGCGCGCTGAAAAGAAACATTGCCGCCGGGAAAAAGTTTGGCGGCGAGATCCGAGACGAAGCTTTCGATCGCAGAAAGTGTTTCTTCACCCCCGGGAGCTCCCTGTCGATCATTGAGTGAGATTTGAACCTGATCACCGCGAAACTTGATTCTTCCGCCCAGATCCTCCTCCAACAGGCGAGCCGCATTCAACGAGGTTTTCAGCGCTAACTGAACTCGCGCGCCCAGATCACCCTCAGCCGGTTGTTTTTGCTGATACAGAAGCCCAAGCCGGCCCTCCTCCTGGTCGGTGCTGAAATTCGCCTGATGCGAGACAAGAACAATTCCAGGTCCCTGCCAGACATGGCTGTAATCCGCAACGTCGATCAGGAGATGATTCTCAATACATTGCTTCTGAATCCATCGATGAAAAACTGGCACGCAGTCAAGAATTCCGGCGGAATGTCCGTCCGCGGCGAAGATTTTGATGCAGAAACGGCTTGCGTTCATGGTGTCGGGATTCTTCAGGCGGGTTTCTTCTCCGTCATTCTTGTGTGGCACGCATACGCGGCTTCGATGAACAACTGAGCCTCTTCGATCAACTGGCGAACCGAATCCTTGGTGAACGCCGCCGGGGGATCCTCAAATCTTTGGAACAGGTAGCTTGCAAATTTGCCACCGGCAAACCTGTCATGAAAAAGCTGTGTTTCGACAAAGCGCGTCTTAAATTCGCGGACAATCTCGGCGGGTTCTTCCCGGACATCCAGAAACTGCATCTTGATAAGAGCCTTCGCCGCTTGGAGCATCGAGTGAAAAGCCCTCTCGTCGGCAATTGGAAAATCTGATTTATCCATCTCCAACTGAGCCTCAAAAACTTCTCGCTCGGCGGCGGCTAGCTCGACCTGGGCCAGCGAAACAATCTCCCCGGCGCATTCGCCCGCTCCCATGTCGCCGACGGTGAACTCGCGTGGGTCACCCCAGTCGGAGAAGTAGGATTTGTCCTGCTCGTAGGAGGGAACCTTCATCAAATCATCGAGCATGCCACGCAGTTCCTGCTTTCCGATGCGAATCGTAAAGTCTTGAAATGTCTCGCCTGGCTGTTTCTCGCGCACAAACCGGTCCGTGATCCGATCGACAAATTCGGGAACGCGCTTCGAAGGAATTGCGCCGATCGCCAGTCCATAAGAGCCCCCGTTCTCGACCCATTTGCCCCCTAAAATCACCTGGAAATGCGGGACTTTATAGCTCCCAACGGAACGGCTGTTCCCGTAGAAACCGATATCGGCAATATGATGCTGGCCGCAAGAATTGAAGCAGCCGCTAATCTTGATTCGAAGCTTTTGGACCGATTCGTCAAGCGTCCCGCGCTTTGCGAGGAGGCGGTTCCTGAGTTCCCCCGCAAGTCCCCGTGACGAAGCGATGCCCAGTTTGCACGTATCCGTTCCAGGACAAGCGGTAAGATCCACGATCGATTCAGCTCCCGCCTGGCCCAAACCGATTTTTTTCAGCTCTTGATAAACCGCGGGGAGATCCGCCTCGCTGACCCAGCGCAAAACCATGTTCTGTTCGACGGTGGTGCGAAGCGCGTCACCAACAAAGCGCCTGCAGATATTCCCCAATTCGCGCGCTTGGAAAGAGGTCAAATCGCCAAGTGGCACGGTGATGCTGGCAACGGCGTATCCCTCCTGTTTTTGGCGATTCACATTCGTGCGCGCCCAGTCATCGAAACCTTCCGGATGCCGCGCGCCATTCAAATGCGAAGCGGGTTTCAGAGGTTTCTCGCGGTAAGCGGGTACTTCCTTGAGGTACGCCGTCCATCGGTCGTCGTGTGGAAGCACTTTCCGTTCTTCTCGCACCAATCGGCGAAACTCCTCAATGCCGAGTTTTGCGACAAGGAATTTGATTCGAGCGCGGCCCCGGTTCTTCTTTTCGCCCAACCTCGCATAGACTCTGGACACCGCCTGAAACATCGGGAGCAACTCTTCCTCGGAGACAAATTCCTCAAGCACTTTGGCTTGATGCGGCACAGCTCCAAGCCCGCCGCCGACATAAAGTGCAAAACCGCGTTTTTCGACTTCGCCCACAACTTTCTTGACCGCTATTGCGCCCATATCGTGCATGGTTACAAGTCCGCACGCGTGTTGCCGGCAGCCTGAATACGCGATCTTGAATTTCCGGCCAAAGTCCTGCACGTCGGGATGCCCGAGAAGAAACTTCATGGTTGCGCTGGCGTATGGCGTGACATCGAACGGCTCGTCGCGGCAGACACCGGCGATCGGACACGCCGTCACGTTTCGAACCGAATTCCCGCAGGCTTCGCGCGTGGTAATGCCCACGGACGCCAATCGCCGCATCAGATCGGGAGTGTCTTCGATATGCACAAAGTGAAGCTGAAAATCCTGCCGGGTGGTCACGTGGAGAATGCCGTCGGAATACTCCTCCGCCAAATCCGCAAGCACGTCCATTTGCTCGGGAGTCACACCGCCGTACGGAATCTTGATCCGAACCATTCCTGGAGCGTCCCACATGGTTTCGGGTCCTTTCGTGAGAGAACCGGATGGAAAGTCGAGCGTCTGGGATTGAATTCCGTCGTGCCGGTGCCCGTTATCGTAACGCTGGCCATAAACACCGCGTCGCAAGCGGGACTCCGCAAAAATCTTTTCGTCCAGTTTACCGTCTCGACGAAGCAGCATCTGCGCCTCGAAGACATCGATTTCACGCGCCCAATCAGGCGGCATCCGATCAGCCAGCATCTCTTTCCAGCTCATATTTGGCCCGCTTTTTTCAATTTATGTTCGACAGTGGATGCTAACCGCGAGGTTTCCCTTGTCAAACCCCGTTGCACAATCGGAAAGCTGCGGGGTCTGTGCTCTCAAGAAGTTTGAAAAGTGGAGCGGGTGATGGGAATCGAACCCACGTGGCCAGCTTGGAAGGCTGGAGCTCTACCAT
>JAQBVM010000320.1 GCA_027623095.1 Verrucomicrobiota bacterium | reverse complement strand
GATGATTTCCACGGGCGAGCCGAGACGGTTGAGCGGGTCGAGGCGGATGATTTCGGGATTTTCAAAATCCAGCCCGCCGTCATCGGCGTATTTGTCGAGCAAGGCGGCGATGACTTTGCGGGCGAGGTCGCCGTATTTGGTGAAGTAATCGCGTTTCTTGACCTGCTCGGCGCGTTCCTTGCGCGTGAGCGGTTTTTGCTCGTAGGCGATGTGGCAGATCAAATCGAACGGGTCGAAGGCCGAGCCGATTTCCTCATTCAACGCGGCAAATATGACTCCGTGCTGTTCCAGTTCTTCGACGATGGCGCGCTTTTTGTCGGACTGTTTCCAAGTCGTGAGAAAGGAATCCAGCGACGCGAAGGTGGCGCGGATGTTCTTGCGCGTGTAGTCGCGCAAACTCTCGGTGATGATTTTACCGTCGTCTCCCAAGTATTGGACGCGCTCTTTGATGACGGTGACCTCGACGCCGTTGACGGTAACTTTACGGCGCACTTTGTATTCGACCGAGTCTTCGGCAAGGATGGAGATGTCTGGCTTCTCCGGCTCGGGGAAAATGATTTCGTCGCCGGTCAGGTCGTCGGTGATGGGCGTGTCGTCGGTTTCGTTCTCGACGCCAGAAAGGTCGTCATGCTCGCCAACTTCCTTCACGCGCACCGGATCGCCGTCGAAATCCTTGTCCGCAAACAGCGCGGTCACATTTCGGAAATCCATGATGGTGAAGTAGTGCTTCCCGAAATCCTCATTGATGCGCGTGCCGCGCCCGATGATCTGCTTGAACTCGGTCATTGAGCCGATGTTCGAGTCGAGGACGATGAGCTTGCAGGTCTGCACGTCCACGCCGGTCGTCAGGAGTTTGGATGTCGTGGCGATGACGGGATAAAGTTCGCTGGGACTTTTGAAGGCATCCAGTTGGTCCTTGCCCTCTTTGTTGTCGCCGGTGATCTGCATCACATACTTGCTGTTGGCGGCAACGAGGTCGGCGTTGGCGTTGGCGAGTTCCTTGCGCATCCCCTCGGCGTGCTCGATGTCCACGCAGAAATCAATGGTTTTGGAGAAGCGGTCACTGCCTTTCAGAAACTCCGTGATTTTTTGCGCGACAAGCTGGCGACGTTCCTCAACGACCAAATTCCGGTCGAAGTCTGAACGGTTATAGATGCGGTCTTCGACGAGCTTGCCCTCCTTGTCTTTGAAACCAGCAGGCGGACGCCAGCCTTCCACGTCAATGTCGAGCGTGACCTTGATGACTTTGTAGGGCGCGAGAAAGCCGTCATCAATTCCCTGCTTGAGCGAGTAGGTGTAGAGCGGGTCGCCGAAATACTCGGAACTTGAGATTTCCTTCGTCTCTTTCGGCGTGGCGGTGAGGCCGATGTGGGTCGCGCCCTTGAAGTAATCCAGAATCTCCCGCCACTTGCTGTCTTCGCGGGCGCTGCCGCGATGGCACTCGTCCACGATGACGAGATCGAAAAACTCCGGACTGAACTGTTTGTAGGCGTCGTTGTCCTCGTTGTCGGAAAGCCCCTGATAAAGCGCGAGGTAAATGTTGTAGGCCGTGTCAATGTGCCGGTGCTTGATGACCGTCATCGCTTCCTTGAAATGGCGGAAGTCGTTGCGGACGGTCTGGTCAATGAGGTCGGTGCGGTCGGCCAGAAAGAGGATGCGTTTCTTCAGCCCGCTCTTCCATAGCCGGTAAATGATCTGGAACGCTGCGTAGGTTTTCCCGCAGCCCGTCGCCATGACGAGCAGGTGGCGATTGTTGCCCTCGTTCCGCGCGATGGCCTCGACGGTGCGGTTGATGGCAATCTGCTGGTAGTAACGGGGCGCGCGATTCGAGCCGTCGGAGAAATAATCTTGGGCAACGACGGGCGCGATGGCGTCGGTGATGCCCTTGAAGGCTTTGTATTTTTGCCAGAGTTGTTCAGGTGACGGGAATTCATCTAGCCCAAGTTTTGTTTCGATGTCGCCTGATTTCACGGTCTTGTCGTGAAACAAAAAACCGTCGCCGTTGCTGCTGAAGACGAAAGGGATGTCGAGCGTCTTGGCGTCCGCGTAGCCGAGCGCCTGCTGCATACCAGCGCCGACGGTGTGGTTGTTGTCCTTGGCCTCGATGATGGCGATGGGGATGTTCGGCTTGTAGTAGAGAATGTGGTCGGCGCGCTTTTGTTTCCCGCGCTTATGGATTTTCCCGCGAACGTAAATCCGTCCATCCGTGAAGCCGACCTCCTCGCGAATCTGCGTATCAATGTTCCAGCCCGCCGCCACGAGTGCGGGTGTGATGAACTTGGTGATGATGTCGCGTTCGCTGAGTCTTTTCTTATTCATACGGCGAGGACGAAGTCGAACTGGCCGGTGGCCTTGTGCGGGTCGTCGTAGTAGCTGTTGACCTGGCCGCCGTGGCGGATGTCGCCTTCGAGGCCATGCACCGCCAGATTTAGGCGACATAGCCTGCCTGTCTCGTCTGTCTTTTCTACTCCGTGAATTGACAGCTCGCGCGCTGGGTCGCCGGAATAGTGTGGCGGTGCACCCTCATCCCCAGCCCTTCTCCCAGGAGGAGAAGGGGGACAGACGCGCTGCGCGATTGCTTCGAGGATGACTTCGGGCGTCTCGACTGCGATGCGGTTTTCAAATCGGAGCGAGGTCACGCCTTGGGATTTCAAGTAGGCATCGCGGGCCACGTCTTTCTTCTGACGAGCGGCGGTGTTGTGCGGTTCGCCATCCAACTCCACGGCGAGCTTCAGTTCATGGCAGTAGAAATCGAGGAGGTAGTCGCCAAACTGGTGCTGTCGGCGAAACTTCAGATCGCAGCATTGCCGGTCGCGCAGCAATTCCCACAGTAGTTCTTCGGCAGGAGTTTGTTTCTTTCGCAGTTCACGCGCCCGTTCCTTCAGCCCGGAGAAATCATACCCGCCGCGATAGTTTCCACTCCCTTCTCCTTTTGGGAGAAGGGCCGGGGTTGAGGGTGTTCGTGCAGTCTTGTGTTCAGCAACAAAACGAGCTGACTGCACGAACATGCCGCCCGAGCCGCACGCGGGGTCGAGGATGCGCCCGTGGTAGGGCTCGATGACTTCGGTAAGGAGGCGGACGATGCAGGACGGGGCGATTGCAAATGTCGAATGACGAATTTCGATTGTCGAACTGGCCACACTTCGAAACTCGCACTTCGCACTTCGGCATTCGGTTCGTTCGTAGATGCGCCCGAAGGCGTCGTAGTCCACGGTGGCGGGAACGGGGGAATGTCGAAGGACGAATTTCGATTGTCGAACTGACTGAACTTCGGAATTCGCAACTCGAACTTCGCACTTCGCTACGTCGCGCATGGCGTCGTTGACCTTCGCGCCGATGTCCTTGGCTTCGGGCAGATTCAGCAGGAAATCGAACCGGGCGTTGGGCGCGAGGTAGAGGATGCCTTCGGCGTGATACGCGGCGGGTTCATCGACCCGAGAACCGCGTCGAGACGACGCGGCCACCTTCTCCAGCTTGGCGCGTTGGGCGGTGAAGCGGACTTCAGCGAAGCGCAGAAAGATAATGCCGAGGATCGGGCCGGAGTATTCCTGGGCCTTGAGGCCGGAGTTGGCGCGGAACTGGTCGGCGGTGTCCCAAAGGCGTTTTTCCAGCGCGGCGTTGTTGGTGTCCTTTTCTGAGGGGGCGATCCAGATCATGCGGCATCATGGCCGGTTTAACGTCCTCACGTAAAGCTCGCTCCGTTTCCACAAACCCGGGGTACTTTGGCTCCATGGTCTGCCAATGGCGCATCCACTTCTGCTTTCCGATGTCTCAGCTCTCGCGGCTGCCATCTGTTGGACGGCATAGACCCGGCTCGCCGTGCCGGGCTCCGCACGAGACTTCGTAGTTTCACGGCTAAAGGTCGTAGTTGAACGATAAGTCGTAGTTGTGCCCGGACGGTTGTTTCCAAGCTATTGCTGGGTTTTACGGGGTTTGGACGAAAAACAGCAGTTGGCACGTTTCTTGTGACAGGGGTGGGAGTCGATGGGGAATTCCCGGCGACAAAGCAAAGAATACGGCAATCAAACCAAGAACTCGGAACTGACCACTGACATGAAACTCAAAAACAAGATCGCCGTCATCACGGGCGGCAACAGCGGTATCGGCCTCGCCACCGCGAAGGAACTCAAACAACTCAGCGCGCGCGTCGTCATCATCGGGCGCAACGCGGAGGCCGTCGCGAAGGCGGCCTTGGAAATCGGCGGCGACACGTTGGGCGTGACGGCAGATGTCGGGCGCGTGTCCGATCTCGACCGCGCGTTCGCCGAGGTTCGGGAGAAAGTTGGCCGCGTGGACATCCTCTTCGTCAATGCCGGCATCGGCAAATTCTTGCCAGTGGGCGACACGACCGAGGCTGTGTTCGATGAAATCACGAATATCAATTTCAAAGGCGCATACTTCACCATCCACCGCGCGCTGCCCTTGATGCCGGACGGGGCGTCCATCGTGCTGACCTCGACTGTGGCAGTTCATTTCGGCATGCCCGGGGCGAGCATCTACGCCGCCGGCAAAGCCGCGCTCAACAGCCTGGCCAAGACTCTGGCCATCGAACTCGCTGCCCGTCGCATCCGAGTCAACGTCATCAGCCCCGGCCCGATCTCGACGCCGATCTTCGGCAAGATGGGCATGGACCAGGCGACGCTCGATCAAGTCGCGGCCGGCATCCTGGCCGGTGTGCCGCTCAAGCGCTTTGGCACGTCAGAGGAAATTGCCAGAAGTGTCGCGTTCCTTGCTTCGGACGACGCATCGTTCATCACGGGTCAGGAGCTGGTGGCCGACGGCGGCATGTCGCAATTTTGATCCTTTGACCACAACATACTCACCCTCACAAAGACCATGAAATCCCCTATCCTCCCTGCCCTCGATCTCACCCAACGTCCTCCCCGCAGCCCACGCGTCCGCCTCGGTGGATACGCCATGCTGCCGCGCGTCCTCGACAAAGCCCGTGCCTCGCTAGTCGGCAAAGCCGGCGACTACAAATACGGCAACCCGATGGACCAGCATTTCTTTGGCTTCACCGGTGTCGCCCAAGACGCATTGCTCGAACAGGTGAAAACCGGCGCGAACGACTGGGACATTCTCCTGTGGGTGAACGCCCATGCGAATCCGAAGCGTGCGCCCCACGAAATCCGCGCGTGGTCTGCCTACCTAGAGACCATGCCGCTCGGCGATGCCGAGGACCTCGAGTGGTTCGCCGCCCAGGTGAAACGCCTCAATCCAGCGCGCACCGATCTGCACACCATTATGGATTACCTCGACGCCGACGATCATGTGAGCTTCGGCGGCAAGGCTTGAAGCCCGCTCACCATTCTCAACCTTCAACTCTCGAAACTCTATGGCCGGCCGCTACCTCGAAACCTACTTCACGCCGAAAGTGCTCACTGCCCAACAGCACTACTTCGGGCGCTCGCAAAACATCCCACCGCAGCCGGAGGTCGATCCGCTCAGTGACGAGGAGCGTGTCTTCATCGAGGCGCGCGACTCGTTCTACATGGCGACGGTGAGCGAGAACGGCTGGCCGTATGTGCAACATCGCGGCGGGAAGCCCGGCTTCCTGCGCGTGGTCAGCCCCACGCAACTCGCCTTTGCCGATTACAAAGGCAACCGCCAGATGCTCTCCACCGGCAACCTCGCCGCCAGCGACCGCGTGGCGCTGTTCCTTATGGACTACCCGCGTCGTGAGCGGCTGAAGATCCTCGGCCACGCCCGGGTGGTGGACGCCCGCCAGCATTCCGAACTCGTCGCGCAGTTTGCCGAACCGGAGGCCCGCGGCATCGTGGAACGCGTGTTCCTCATCGACGTGGTTTCGTTCGATTGGAATTGCCCGAAGTACATCACGCCGCGCTTCACGGAGGAGGAAGTTCGCGCCGCAGTGTCACCACTCAAGGAGCGCATCGCGGAACTGGAAGCCGCATTGAAGGCAAAGAGCTGAATCCATCCAACGACTAACCTTGCAACAAACATGCACGAATCATTCACCATTCTTCTGAACCACGGGTATCTGGTTGTCTTCGTCTGGGTGTTCGCTGATCAAGCCGGACTTCCGTTGCCGTCGTTTCCGGTGCTGCTGGCGGCCGGTGCGCTGGCGCACGCGGGCAGCTTGAATCTCTTCGCCGTCATCGCCCTGGCCACGCTGGCCGCGATTCTGCCTGACAGCCTCTGGTTCGAGCTGGGGCGCCACCGGGGTGGCTCGGTCTTGAAATTCATCTGCCGCACCTCGCTTGAGCCCGACAGTTGCGTGGGGCGGACGCAGCAGACGTTCTCGCGCCGGGGGACTTGGACGTTGGTCGTGTCGAAATTCGTGCCAGGACTGAACATCGTCGCCGCGCCCATGGCGGGAATAAGCGGCGTGTCGCGATTGCGCTTTCTGGCCTTGAACGCCGCCGGCTCGCTGGCCTTCGCGGTCTTGTTCGTGTCGCTTGGATACCTCTTCAGCCGCCAGTTGGAGCAGGTGCTGGCGTTGGCTGCGGAAACCGGCCACTGGTTTCTGATTGCCGTCTTCGCTCTGTTCATTGCGTACCTCGCCATCAAATACGCCCGACGCGCACGCTTCATCCGGCTGTTGCGCGTTGCCCGTATCAGTCCCGATGAATTAAGAGACAAGCTGGTGGCCGGCACGGAGGTGGCGATCGTTGATCTGCGTCTCCCGCTGGATTTCGCAGCCGCGCCGCAGACCTTGCCCGGAGCGCTTCGACTCGCCCCGGAAGAAGTGGCGAGTCGCCATCAGGAAATTCCGCGTGACCGGGATATCGTCCTCTACTGCTCCTGCCCCGACGAATCCACCAGCACCCGGGCGGCGCTGCTGCTCAAGCAATACGGCATCCATCGGGTCCGTCCGCTGGCGGGCGGCTACGACACGTGGCTGCAAAAGCAATTCCCGCTGCTCCCGGAGGCCGGTTCTCTCAAGCCCGAAATGATCCTTCTGACTGGCAATGCCATCCTGAACCCCGATGCTGGCAAATTGTAACATCTTCCGGAAATTGACCCCTGTCATCCTGGTCGCATGCTTAGCGACCGGGTGCGCCAGCACTTCGCATTTCGCGAGCGATGATTCCTATTCCAAACTCGCTCGTCTGAATGGAAGAGAGCCTGACCCTGTCATCGTCATCCCCGGTATCCTCGGCTCGCGGCTTGTCGACGGCGACACTGGGCGCGTCGTGTGGGGGAGCTTTGGCCCGGGCGCCATTAGTCACAGTTCCGCTGCAGGCCGACGAGCCATGGCTCTCCCGATGCGCGAGGGGGCCTCGCTAACCAGCCTTGAGGATGGAGTTCGTGTGGATGGCACTCTGGATCGTCTTTCGCTTGGGTTTGGCCTGGGAGTAAACGCCTACGCCCGTCTGCTTCGATCTCTGGCCATCGGCGGCTACCGGGACGAAAGTTTTGGCAAGGCACCTGACGAGCATTTCAACTGCTTTCAGTTCGGATATGACTGGCGCAAATCCAGTGTGGCCAACGCCAGCGCACTCGATGATTTCATCGAGGAAAAGCATCGTCTGGTTGCGGAAGATTACTTCCGGCGTCATGGCGTCCACAAGGAGATCAAGTTCGACATCGTGGCCCACTCGATGGGTGGGCTCCTGGCCCGATACTACTTGATGTATGGTCGCGCCGAACTCAACCAGGATGGGCGCAATCAAGAGGTGACGTGGGCTGGCACCCGTCACGTCAAGCGCCTCATCCAGGTGGGCACTCCCAACCTCGGCGCCGCCCACGCCTTACAGCAGATGCAAAATGGTTTGGGGATCATCCCCCTGTTGACGAGGGTCCAACCTGCGGTCATCGGCACTTTCGCCACGCCTTATGAACTCTTGCCCAGAAATGCTGACCATCCGCTGGTTGACAGCGCAGGTAAGCCAATTGATTTGATGGATCCTGCCGAATGGGAGCGTTACGGTTGGGGACTGGCTGATCCAGCACAAGATGTCTATCTCAGGCAACTATTGCCGGACGTGCCGGATGTGGCGCCGCGCGCCAAAACTAACTGTTACCCAGGAGAGGAGATCGTTGCGCCAAAAGGGGTGTTACCCAATGGCACATTGTTTTTGGTTTTGTTATTGTAGGTCTTGT
>JAQBVM010000319.1 GCA_027623095.1 Verrucomicrobiota bacterium | reverse complement strand
CCCTATTTGCACGGTCTGTCCCGCGAGGGAAAATTAGGGCTCCAGGGACTGTCGCCCCACCATGATCTCCGACAACCGACCTCATTCGGAGATGCGCCCGATCGGAAGGTCGAAATGGGATTAGAGTGGTAATTACTCGAGAGGCCCGATAAACATTCCGGCCATTGCGCATGACACGATGGCTGACGCTCCTCACGAATCTATTCCCCGCATGGGTTTTGGCTGGCGGCGTGCTCGCTTTGGTTCATCCACCCCTTTTTACATGGTTCAGCGGCCCGTTTATTGTTTGGGGGCTTGCGGTGATCATGCTGGGGATGGGCATTACACTCAGTCTTGATGATTTCAAGAGGGTCCTTCTGATGCCAAAGGTCGTCGCGGCCGGGTTTGCGGCACAGTATTGCATCATGCCGTTCCTGGGATGGTCACTCGGTCGTTTGCTGAATCTTCCAACGCCTTATGCCGTGGGACTTATTTTGGTTTCATGCTGTCCCGGTGGAACCGCATCCAACGTTGTAACCTACATTGCGAGGGCGAACGTGGCACTATCGGTCCTGATGACAATGTGCTCGACCTTCGGGGCGATCATTCTGACGCCGGTGCTCACCAAAGTCTTGGCTGGAACCCTCGTTCCGATCGATGCCTGGGGCCTTTTTTGGGATACGGTCAAGGTTGTGCTGATACCGGTTCTCTCCGGCATTGCCCTCAATCATTATTGTCCGCGACTCGTCAAAGGAGTGCTTCCGGTTTCTCCACTCGTGTCGGTCATTACCATCGCATTGATCTGCGCGAGCATTATCGGGAGCAGCGCGCCGGCAATTAAAGAATCCGCGGCCCGGCTTCTGGCAGCCCTGTTCTTGCTGCACGTGAGCGGCTTCGCGCTCGGATATTTCTTTGCAAAATTGTTGCGATACGACGCGATGATTCGGCGCACAATATCCATTGAAGTGGGAATGCAGAATTCAGGGCTGGGCACAGTTTTGGCACGAAACAACTTTGCGGATCCTCTGACAGCCGTTCCGTGCGCCATTTCCGCGACGTTTCATTCGATTATCGGAAGCTTCCTGGCCGGCGTGTGGCGTCTAAAACCGCCGCCATCGAATGACGGCACCAGGGCTGCATCAGGCTTCTGATCGTGAATCCCGGTCCGTTTGAAAATATCTATTTAGATAATAATGCCGATTCTCGGCACGTTCCCGGTTTTGCGCGGGAGGGTGAGACTCCGGACGATCCCATTCTTTCGGAAAATCGAGGTTCGGCGGGAGCCTCCTCGTCCAACAACTTGGAGATCTCGCCGCCCGTGGGCGCTCCGAATGAGGACGGCAATCGCCCAACATAATGCTTCCTCTCCCCACGAGGAACGAGTGGGAAGAGGATTGAGAAGAGGGGACCGGTCTGCCGCGAGGATCTCTGGATTGTATTGAACGGACAAGATCGCGTAAGATCCTCACGACGATCGTTCTTAGATCCTGGATTTGTTTATGTCTGCCAGCCAACCACAGCCGCGGGGCCGCTTTTTCGAATCGGTGTCGCGTTATTTCGACCGCGCGGCGCGCCTCACCCACATTCATCCCGGCCTGCTCGACCAGGTCAAGTGCTGCAATGCCGTTTATCGGATGCGCTTCCCGGTGAAGCGCGACGACGGAGAAATCGAGGTCGTCGAAGCTTTCAGGGCCGAGCACAGCCATCATCGGCTGCCCACAAAGGGCGGCATTCGGTTCAGTCCCGATGTGACGCAGGACGAGGTGATCGCCCTCGCCGCGTTGATGACTTACAAGTGCGCAATCGTCCGCGTGCCCTTCGGCGGCGCCAAGGGCGCCGTGCGCATCGATCCGCACAACTGCTCGCCGGGATTTCGCGAACGGACCACGCGGCGGTACACGGCCGAGCTGGTCAAAAAGAATTTCATTGGCCCTGGCGTGGACGTGCCCGCGCCGGACTATGGCACCAGCGAGCGGGAGATGGCGTGGATCGTCGATACCTACGAAGCGCTCAATCCCGGCAAACTGCACAACTACGGCTGCGTGACCGGAAAGCCGCTCTCATTGCACGGCATCCCCGGCCGAAAGGAGGCCACCGGTCTCGGAGTCTTTTACGGCATACAGGAATGTCTCTCCATAGCTGAGGACATGAAACCGCTGGGTTTGGGAACCGGAGTTGCCGGGAAACGGGTCATCGTGCAGGGACTGGGCAACGTCGGCTACCACGCCGCCAATTTCCTCCAGGCTGAAGGCCGGGCGATCATTACGGGCATCGCGGAACGGGAGGGCGGAATTTATAGCGCCGACGGCCTCGACGTAAGTGCGGTATTCAAACACCGGCAGCAAACCGATTCCATCCTCAATTTTCCAGGAGCGGAGAACGTGATTCCATCCGCCGAACTGCTTGAACGCGAATGCGACATCCTTGTTCCCGCCGCATTGGAAAATCAGATCACAGCGGAGAACGCGCCTCGCATCCGGGCAAAGATTATCGCCGAAGCCGCCAACGGACCGGTCGATGCGGAGGCGGAGGCGATTCTTCTCAAACGAGGCGTGTTTATCATTCCGGACCTTTACCTAAATGCCGGTGGGGTGACGGTTTCGTATTTCGAGTGGTTGAAGAACCTCTCACATGTCAGCTTTGATCGCATGACGTCGCGTTACCAAGGCCTCACCAACCGCCACATCATTGATGCCGTTGAGCGGTTGACCGGCAAAGCGGTGGATCCCCGGGAGCGCCGGGAACTGACCGCCGGCCCGGGGGAAATCAACTACGTCTATTCGGCGCTGGCTGAAACCATGTCGAGCGCCTACCACCACGTGTACGAGGAATGGCGCACACAAGATTTGCCGGACCTCCGGACGGCGGCATTCCACTTCGCAATCAATCGAGTCGCCGCCACTTATCTCGATCTGGGTATTTTTCCATAATCATAGACTGATCCAGAGTTTTGACCGCCACGCCGCTCCCGATGAACCAACGCTTCCCCACACTGCTGTCGCAAATCCTCGCGCTCACCGCCGCCTGCGCCCTGCCCTGCGCCGCGGCAGATTTCGAGAAAGAAATTCAACCCTTGCTTAAAGAGTATTGCCTTGGCTGTCATTCGACAGAAAAACACAAAGGCGAACTCGACATGGAACGGTTCGCGTCGTTCACGGACGCAAAACAACAGCCAAAGGTTTGGCAGGCCGTTGTGGAGCAGCTCTTGCTCGGTGAAATGCCGCCAAAAGAAAAGCCCCAGCCAACCTCGGATCAGCGCGACCGTTTGGTGACCTGGGCGAACGCTTTGTTGGATGAGATCGCTCTCGAACGCGCGGGCGACCCCGGTCCAGTCGTGCTCCGACGTTTGTCAAATGCCGAGTACACTTACACCATTCGTGATCTCACCGGCGTGGCATCGCTCGATCCGGTGAAAGAATTTCCAACCGATTCGGCTTCCGGCGAAGGGTTTATGAACGTTGGCAACTCGCTCGTGATGTCTCCGTCGCTCGTCACCAAATATCTCGACGCCGCAAAAGACATCGCTAGTCACGCGGTGCTCCTGCCGGATGGAATTCGTTTCTCCCCGAGCACATCGCAGAGGGACTGGACGGAGGAACGCCTTGCCGCGATCCGCGCGTTTTACGCCGAGTTCACAGAGAAAGGCGGTGGTTCGTCAGTTAACCTCCAAGGCATCAAGTTCGACACCAAGGACGGCGGAGTATTGCCTCTGCAACGCTACCTTGCAGCGACACTCTCAGAACGTTCCGCTCTTACGTCCGGCGCGAAGTCGATCTCCGATGTCGCAAGAGACCAAAGACTGAACGGCAAATACCTCGCCCTCTTGTGGAACGTCTTGAACGACAAAAAACCTTCGCTCCTCCTTGACCCGCTGCGGGCGCGGTGGTGGAGCGCAACTCCCGATGATGCAGCCGCGCTCGCAGGATACATTGCCCAATGGCAGCAAGCGCTCTGGCGATTCACCCAAGTAGGGCACATTGGCAAACGCGACGGCCCGAAGGCTTGGCAAGCTCCCGTCACACCACTCGCCAGCGCGCGCGAAGTGCGAGTGACACTTCCCGCGTCCGTGAACCGCACGCCCGTCACATTGTATCTCGCAGTTTCAGACGCGGGCGACGGAAACGAGAACGATTTCGCAGTCTGGGAGAACCCAAGACTGGTTGCCCCCGGCCGTACGGATCTGCCGCTGCGCGATGTGCGAACCGCCTCCACCCTGCTGTCCGCTTACCGGGATAAGATCCTATCCAGCACGGCGAAATGCCTGGCGGCAGCGGCTGAAGCCACCCATTCGGCAAATGCTCAGGCGATCGATCAATTGGCTGGAAAACACGGCATCGAACCACCCATCCTCGCCGCGTGGCTGAACTGTCTCGGGATCGGCGCAGGCGAAACGCGCATCGATTCGCACATGACGCAAAAGACAGAGAGTGCGCAGAACTACGACTTCATCAAGGGTTGGACTGGCGCTGACGCGTTGAGTGTGATCGCGAATTCCTCGGATCAACATGTTCGCGTCCCCGGCAATATGAAACCGCATAGTGTGGCGGTGCATCCTTCACCCCAGCGACGCGTGATCGTCGGTTGGCGCGCTCCGGCTGCCGCAATGTTGAGCGTGGAAGGGACCGTGCAACACGCGCATCCCGAATGCGGCAACGGTGTGACCTGGGCCATCGAACTCCGGCGCGGAAATACACGGCAACTGCTCGGGAACGGCACGGCGCAGGGTTCGAAGGAGATCGCGTGCGGTCCCTTCGAGGATCTCACCATCAATGCCGGGGACGTCATCGCTCTTCTGATTGGTCCCCGCGACGGCAATCATTCCTGCGACCTTACAGCGGTGGATCTAAATCTCAGCGACGGCGTTCGCATATGGAACCTCGCGGGCGAAGTCTCCCCAAACATCCTTGCTGGCAATCCGCACGCCGACAGTTTCGGCGACTCAAATGTCTGGCACTTTTTTAGTGAACCGGAAAACCGGACCAATACGGAATCCGTGCTGCCCGCGGGCTCGTTGCTAGCCAAATGGCAATCCAGCGGAGACACAGAACAAAAGCGCCAAATCGCCGAAGCGGTACAGGCATTGTTGATTGGCGGCGCCGCAAGTGTCGCGAAGGATGATCCGGACTCGATCCTGTTTCGCCAGCTCACATCGTTAAATGGTCCGCTCCTAAGCGGCATCCTCCGGGCAGCTACTGCGAACCGTGACCATGTCCTTTCCGCTTCCCTTTCTGAGTCTCTTGAAGATGGCAACCCTGAGACAAACCGAGCCCTGGGCCTCGACCCCGCCCTCTTTGGACAACACCCAAACGGGGCGGCGGCCATCAACGCCACCAGTCTCTGCGTCAAAGCTCCGTCGGTGATCGAATTGCGGATACCGGCCGATCTCGCCGAAGGATGCGAGTTTGTCGCCACCGCCACTTTGCACAAAGAGACCGGCGCCGAAGGCAGCGTGCAGATGCTGGCCCTCACCCAACGACCCGACTCCCCATCAGGATTGGTGGCTGGCGCAACGCGCGAACAAGGCGGCAAAAGCACTTGGTCTGACGGAGAACGCCCCGTGGTTTCGGATTCACCGATCATCGTTGCCGACGGCGGCGCGGCGCGTCAACGCGTCGAGGCCGCCCTCGATGAATTCCGCCAGCTCTTTCCCGCAGCCCTGTGTTACACGAAAATTGTGCCTGTTGATGAAGTCGTCACCTTGACTCTCTACTACCGCGAGGATGATCAATTGAAACGACTCATGCTCAACGACACCCAAGCGGCCGCGCTGGACCGGCTCTGGGACGAACTGCAGTTTGTCAGCCTTGCCCCTCTCAAGCTTGTCGATGCATTCGAGCAACTCTGGCAGTTCGCAACTCAGGATGCCGATCCCAGCGCTTTCGAACCGCTGCGTGAACCCATCAAGCAGCGCGCCGAGGCATTCAAGAAACTACTGATCGAGACGCAATCCACGCACCTGGACGCCGTTCTCAAATTTGCCGATCGTGCGTATCGCCGCCCGCTTACGGAAAACGAAAAGGATGATTTGCGGGCACTCTACCGCAGGTTGCGCGACGAAGAACTCCCGCACGATGCCGCAATCCGGCTTGCTCTCGCTCGTGTGCTGGTGGCTCCGGCGTTTCTATATCACGCCGAAAAACCGGGCTCGGGCGACCAACCTTCCCCTGTAACCGACTGGGAACTGGCAACCCGCCTGAGTTATTTCCTTTGGTCCTCAATGCCAGACGCCGAACTTCGATCTCTCGCAGACAGCGGCCAGCTCCATGAACCCGGAATTCTCGATGCGCAAACACGCCGGATGCTCCGAGACCCAAAGACCCGTCGGCTCGCAACCGAATTTGCCTGCGCGTGGCTGCACATCTATGAGTTCGAAAAACTCGACGAAAAGAGCGAACGGCACTTTCCAACCTTCACCAGCTTGCGCGGGGCGATGTATGAGGAAACAATCAGGTTTTTCACAGATCTTTTCCAGCGCGACGGCTCGGTCCTTGATATCTTGGACGCCGACTACACGTTCCTGAACGAAGATCTAGCACAGCATTACGGCATTCCTGATTCCCTTTTCCGTAGCAGCCGACGTGAGGAGGCTCTGACTAAACATCGAGACCAGAAGCCAGACACCCGAAATGATCAGAGCCTCGTTGCCGCGGCTGCTACAGTCCAAGGTTCTGACGAAGGCTGGCGGCGAGTGGACGGAATGAAACAATTTTCGCGCGGCGGCGTGCTTGGTCTTGCCACAACGCTCTCGAAACAATCCGGGGCATCCCGCACCAGCCCGATCCTCCGCGGAAATTGGGTGGCAGAGGTGCTCCTCGGCGAGAAACTGCCCCGCCCCCCCGCCGACGTGCCGCGCCTGCCCGAGGACGAAACCACCGAGACACTGACCGTGCGCGAGCTCACTGAGAAACATGGCAGCGATCCCAAATGCTATGGGTGCCATCGGCGCATTGATCCTTACGGCTATTCACTCGAAGGCTTCGATGCCATTGGCCGTCTCCGCGACCGCGATCTTGGCGGCCGTCCCATCGACACGAAAGCGAAAGTCATGGACGGCTCGGAGTTCGACGGACTGGATGGCTTGCGCGATTACCTGCTCACTAAGCGCCGAGACACCTTCCTCCGGCAATTCTGCCGGAAACTACTTGGATACTCGCTCGGCCGAAGCGTGATGCTTTCAGATAGTCCGCTGGTTTCCGAAATGAGCGCTCAGCTCGAAGCGCATAATTACCGCATCAGCGCCGCCATCGGGATTATCGTCCGCAGCAAACAATTCACCCGCGTTCGCGGGCTGGATATGAGGGTTGAAGATTAGACTCAAGATTACCGTTGCATTCCCTGCGTTTTGGCCAATCAAGATCGTGGAACAAGAGTCACATAAACCAGATCCGCTCCGGTTCAGAATCCGGCCGTGGGGCATGCTCAGCGCGGCATGTGCTGTCGCCTGTATCGCAACTATTCTCGGCTTCTGCGGCCGATTCGGGTGGCTGTTTGATCTGTTCTCCCATTTTCGCGTGCAGTACTTCGCTGGGCTCGCGACTGTCGCGACGCTGCTCCTCGTTCCGCGACAGCGCAAAGCCGCGGCCTTCTTCGCATTCTTCGCTTTGATCAATTTGGCGGTGATCCTTCCCTTGTATTTCGGCCCCACGGTCCAAACCAATGATCACGAACCGAAGCTGAGGGCGATGCTGATAAACGTGAATTCTCACTCCGGAAATCCAACACAGGTCGCCAAGGCGCTGAGCGAGACTGATCCACACATTCTGGTCCTTGAAGAGATTACTTCTCGCTGGCTCACCGAACTTGAAGAAGCGCTTCGAGCTTATCCACATTCGTGCGTACGCCCCCGAGATGACAACTTCGGAATCGGGCTATTCAGCAAGCTTCCCTTTGGAGGAAAATCGGCCGAACGGTTCGCTCCGACCACTACCCGGTAATCGTGGACATTTCCATCCAAGGCACGAATCAGAACACTGGCGCAACACCGGTCCAGTCGAGCGACACGAACCACAGCCCCGCGCTGGCGTTTTGAACGCTGTACCGCTACGAACTGAGTCGGGGAAGCGGTTCTGAAGCGTTCTCGAATTAGGAGGTGGAGTTGGTGC
>JAQBVM010000318.1 GCA_027623095.1 Verrucomicrobiota bacterium | reverse complement strand
CGGCACCGGTTTGACCGCGCGCCAGATCCAGATTCCCGAGAAGAAAAACGAGATTCCCTGTGTCAAAGAACTGGTCGCCGATCTGGACTTGGAAAATGCTTGGGTGAGTCTGGACGCCATGAGATGCGCGAACTCCATTTGCTGGATTTAGCGCCGGGCCAAGTCGATTTCCCTCACGCGCGCCAAGCCGCTTTAATCGTTCGAACCACTCATCATCTCAAAAAAGTCAAAGTCACACAGGATGTGCAAGTGGTGCTCTTTTGCGGAAAATCAGACCCGCTTGCACCGCCTCAGGCCCAGGACCTTTTGCGCGGCCATTGGTCGATCGAGAATTCCCTGCATTATGTCCATGATGTCACCTTTGCCGAGGATCGTTCCACTGCTCGCGTCGGCTATTCCCAGCTCAACCTGGCGGCCTTGCGCAACGCGGTCATCGGAATCTGCTGGCTCAGTGCGTTAGCCGGTGGCAAGAAGCGCGCGGCGATCGCCTCTGATCGCAGAGCGGCCGCTCGCCGAATCAGCCAAGCGATTTCCAAAGTGGTCGATCCGCTACCGGCTTCGCAACCGGATTCACCTTAGGCGCGCAGAACTCCGAACCCACCGCCGGAGCAATCGCTCGATCCTTTCCGATTGAGCATACGCATCGCTCTGTCCACCGACCTCGCAAATCCAGAATCTCACATTCAAAAACACGCGCAAAATCATCCAACAAGCTGACCTTCCGCCTCCGTTTGCCCCATCGCTCAAACCATACCATTCCAGTCACTCATCCACTGCCGTTCGTGCCGAAACCCTGGCCTTGAAGAGGGATGGCACGCTGGTGGCGTGGGGAAGCAACAGCCAAGGTAAAACGAGCGTTCCCGCCGGCTTAAGCGGAGTGACGGCCATTGCGGCGGGTCAGTGGCACACCGTGGCGTTGAAGAGCGATGGCACAGTGGTGGCCTGGGGAGCGGGAAAGACGAGCACAGGCTCTGTTCCAGAATACGGGCAGTCAATCGTTCCTGAGGGTTTGAGCGGGGTGACGGCGATTGCGGCGCGTCATTCTCACAACGCGGCGCTCCTCGGCACAGCGATCTTCGGCCCCACCGTCACAGCGCGCCTGACCGGGAACAGCCTGACCCTGCTTTGGCCGGATTCAGCGACGGTTTATCGGGTTGAATCGGCCTCGAGTTTGTCGCCGCCCATCATCTGGAGCGACGTGGCCGGTAGTTTTCAGACCGATGGCGGATTGATCCGCGTTGTCTTGCCCATCAGCGGCGGACAAAAGTTTTATCGGTTGATTAAGCCGTAAAAATAAATTTTCATCGCGCCCTGCCTGTTCTGCGCGGTTGAGGAGTGCATCTGGAAACGGACGCGGAAGCAGTCTGAACCGGAAGCTGTGGAAACGGCAGCGCTCACCGCGACCGCATAAAGCGCCGCACTTCGTCATGCGTACCGACCATCTCACAGTTCAGTCCCTGGCGAAGGTTGCGGAAAACGAGTCGCAACTTCAGGCCTGTGCGAATCTCGAAGTAGTCGTCTCGCAACGCACGGATACCAAGCCCTTGGTGCGCGTGCGGGTCACCGAAGGATTGTTCGAGCGAGGAAAGCGCTTGGCCAATATCGCGCCGTAGTTCCTTCGGCAGTCCACGCAACATTTCGCGGAATTCCGGCGAGAGAATGGCGCGCTTCAATCAGCGATGTCCTTTTCCAGGTTGCCTGAGAAGTGCTTCAGGGTTCCCGCGCGTTCGGCCGCCTTCAGCTTGAAGTGTTGCCGCTTCTTGAACCCCTCCCATTCGTCCGGGGTCACGCCGTACTCTTGGAAGAGATAGCCGTTCTCCCATGCGACCACGTCCACCGGTTTGAGTTGAATGATCGTGTTGCCCGAAATGATGCCGATGTCCTCGCCCTTTCGGGCGCGCTTGAGGAGGGAGGGCAGTTTTTCGCGCGCTTCGGCGATGGTGTGCGTCTTCATGCACGCCTTTTATCTCACGCCGCACCAGACGCGGCAAGCACGCTCAAGCAACGTGGCCGGTGGTGGGCAGATGCCAGAATTCTTCGCCGAGGGCGAACGACAACTGCTCCCTCTCCTCCTGAGGACGAAGGAGGCGGGGACCGGGGAGAGCAGGTCATTCGCTGGAGCACCCCTCTCCTCGATCCTTCCATAGCCCGATTATTTCACAGTCAAAAGTGGCAGTAACGCGTTTCAGGCGGTAGGGACGGACCGCCGGGCCGTCCTCGACGCGTTCAGCGTCGAAACAGACAATCGCGTGGCCTCGTGTTTTGAATAACGCTCGGGTTCCCGTTCCGCGCCGTCCAGGCGCGGTCACGCCGCAGCGCGGCGTCCCTACCTCGGAAAACGGGGTAGAGTCGAGATGTGGCGCGGTGAGCCGACAAGACTTCCGTTTCCACATCCCGCTCATCAAACTGGACGGGCGGTTTTCCCGCATCCAGCTTTCGGACAAGTTTCAAGCTTTCGCCCACGGCAGGCGTGCTGTCAGCTTTTCCAGTCGAAGCAGTCCGAGTTTCTCGTAGAGATACTCGTCGGGATATGCTCCCGTTCCCGCCCCAGCTTTCTTGTGCTTGTGGCACAGCCATTGTCGGAGCCGTTGTCGCGTGTGGCTGTCCACTGCGCGATAGGCCGGACTCACCGGCCCCAGACTGAAGTAGTTGGCCCAGCCTCGCAGTTTGCGATTTAGCCCGGCCACCAGTTCTTCAGTCTGTGCCGAAAGGGTTGACCTCTTTGTCGCTTCGCTGACCTCTTCGCAGATACGTTTCACCTTCTTCTTGGCCGGTCGCGTTCCAATGTAGGCCCGCCCGGTTTGTTTGGAATAGCGGCGACCGATCGTGTAGCCCAGAAAGTCGAAACTCTCTGCGGGAACCTGACAGGTCTTGGTCTTCTCTTCGTTGACGGTCAGTTTGAGCACATCCATGATTGTCTGCATCCGCGCTCGCGCTTCCTGGGCCGAACCCAGGCACAGAATAACGAAATCGTCTGCATAGTTCACGATCCGCGCTCCCAACCGCTTTTCCCAGCCTTGCTGCTTCCATCCAAGAATGAAGCGTCTCATGTAGAGGTTGGCCAGAAGGGGCGAAATCGGCGCACCTTGGGGTGTGCCTCGTCCGCTGTCCTTGTTGACCGTCGTGCGTCGCTTCCTTCCACCTTTCTCGGTCTCTTCAACCGCCATCTCCAGCCACTGCTGGATCAATTTCAACATCGCCCCATCGCTCACTCGCCGCGCCACGCTTCTCATCAACTCGTGGTGTGGAATGGTGTCAAAGTAGCCACTCAGGTCGGCATCGACGACTGAACGGTGTCCTTGATTGACCAACCCATGCACGGCTCGAATCGCATCATGGGCGCTACGGTTTGCCCGGTAGGCGTACTGTTCCTCGGGCAGATCGGCTTCAAAGATCGCTTCCAGCACGATGACTGCTGCCATCTGCACGGTCCGGTCCTTGATCCTCGGTATGCCCAACGGTCTCTGTTTCCCGTCGGCTTTGGGAATATAAACCCGCCGCACCGCTTGCGGCTTATAGGTCTTTCCTTTGAGTACTTCCGTCAATTCATCCAGCCACGTTTCCAAACCCGCCAACTCGATGGTCTCGAAGGTCTGGTCGTCCACGCCCGCGCTGCCGCCATTGGCACGACAGCGCCGATACGCAAACTCCAGCACATCTCTCCGATAGATCTTGTCGTAGAGGCTGTAGAAACGAAGCTTTGGATTTGCCTTCGCTTTGGCCTGCAATGACTGCTGAAAGTTCCAAACACTCTCTGGAGTTATTAGGCTCATGCCAATCTCCGGGCTTTCCTTTCTTTGCCATTGTTCTTGAACTGAGGCCCCTTTGCTCCACCGGCATTACCCGGTTTCAATGCTCTTACGGGCCTCTCCGCCACCCTTCATGACCCAGCCTGTCCCTCGCGGGTCGCCAGTTGGGATCACTCTCTCCCATCATGATGGGTTTCCCGTGTTATCACAGCACTCCTGTTGCACCCATGCCATCGCCACTACCCCGGCGAACGGACGCGCTGCTTGCTTCGCTCGCTTCACGCGCCCTGACAGCCTTCTCCGTATTCCGACCGGATCGGCGTTCGCATCACCCTTTTCGAGGCTTGCTCGACGTTCATTCACATTACGGCCTGGTTGCTCGCTGACTCGCTATACGAGCCTTTGTCATCGGGAGCTTCGACCGCCACCCTTACCAGTGACAGTCGTCCCAACTGCTTCCGGCGGAGCGAAAGTTGCCGGGTGGGTTTTCTCTTCCCCACTGAAGTGCTGCGCTTCCACGGCGCACTGAAATATCCGGGTTAGGCGGTCCATACCGGCTAAAGCCGGGACTACGAACGCCGCGCTATCGTTTTTCCCACGGTCTCCTCAGTAGGTCGCGCGGACACGCGCGAAGTGGTGCTCACGCGCGACCTGCGGGAAGCGTTGGCGCGGCAGGTGTTCATCCGCTTTAAGGCGCTCACGAAGAGAATGCACGCGGCGCTGTGCCGCCGCGCGCCAATTCCGTCATAATCGGCGGGATTGGCTTGCAACAAGGATCAAATTCCCTAATCTGCGTCATCACTCGTCCGCATCAAATGAATCAGAAATCCTTTCGAACCCTTCATGCCTTATTCCTTGCCGGAACTCTTTTGCTTCCGGCATGCGCTCCCGATCAAGCCGAGACCGTTTTCAAAGCCCCTGACCGGTCATTGGTCCTGGCGCTTGCCGTGCTTGGCGAGGACGCAAACGGTATGCCGACGACGCTTCCCGGACGTCTGGGAATTCTCACGAGGGACGGCGACAAATGGAACCACAGAACGCTCGAAGATCCCGAGAGCAACGTCTTCCACAAGGCAATGGCCTACGGAACGGAAGGGCTTCTCAGCCTGGGCGGCACCAAAGCGATCGTGAAACTCTGGCACCCGGACGGCAAACGGGATCGCCTTTGGGAAGCCGATTTCGGTGGCCAATTCAGCAGGATGCGCGATGCCGAGATCGGCAATATCTACGGCGATGGCATACAAACCATCGCGGTGGCAACCCATGATCAAGGAGTTGTCGCCGTGCTCCGCCCGAACGACGCCGGAGGTTTCACGGTCGAAGAACTTGACCGCCAACCCAACACCGTCGTGCATGAAATTGAACTCGGCGACATGGACGGCGATGGCGTGATGGAAGTGTACGCGACACCGACCGCTCCCAACAAAGTCGATGGCACACCCCAGCCGGGCAGTGTCGTGCGTTATGTGCCCGCCAAAAACGAAGGACGAACCGTCGTCGCGGATCTCGGAACCCGGCACGCCAAGGAGATCCTCCTGACCGACATGGATGGAGATGGCCGCGATGAACTTTATGTTTCCGTGGAAGCCGTCTCAGGCGGCAAAGTCGAGATTCGGCAATTCGTGGCGGGTACCAGTCCAACCGAAGGCAAACTCGTCGCAAGCCTTGAAGACAAGTTATCCCGATTTCTGACCGTCGGGGACATCGATGGCGACGGAGTCAAAGAAATGGTCGCCGCATCCAGCAAGTCGGGCCTTTGGCTGCTCCGTCCCGGCAAAGACCGGTGGGAGAAGGAACAAATTGACAATGCCTCCAGCGGATTCGAACACGCATCGATCCTGATCGATTTGGACGGGGACGGCCGTGACGAACTCTACGTTGCGAGTGACGACCAAAAAGAAGTCCGTCGATATGATTGGAGCAAGGAAGGATGGCAACACAAAGTTCTCCTGAAATACGAGGACAAGCTAAGCCGGTTTACCTGGAACATCATGGCGGTGCCGACCGCTTTGCTGCCAACCGCGGACGTTGAATTCACGGACAGTGCGCCGGTTGCGCCGAAACCGGCCGACGCGGAAACGCCCGCAATCGTTCGCGGGCTCAAGCACAACTCAAACGAAGCCTCACCGGGTTACGTGCTTTATGCGCCGTTGTTGTCCGGCACCACTTACTTGATCGATAATACGGGCGCGGTGGTTCACACTTGGACCAGCGATTACGCCCCGGCGGGTTCCGTCTATCTACTCGACAACGGCCACTTGCTGCGCGGGGCGAGGGAGCCCAACGTCCCTATCTATAAAGGCGGCGGCCAGGGCGGGCGGTTGCAAGAGTTTTCCTGGGACGGCGAGCTGTTATGGAATTGGACATTCGCAGACGAAAATCATTTGCTCCACCACGATATCGAACCGCTTCCTAACGGCAATATCCTCGCTATTTCCTGGGAGGGGAAAACCGCGAAAGAAGCAATCCAAGCCGGCCGCCGCCCCGATCTTACACCTGAGGCCGGGCTTTGGCCCGACATGATCGTTGAAATCGAACCGCAACGACCAACTGGCGGACGCGTTGTGTGGGAGTGGCATATGTGGGATCATTTGATCCAAGACTTCAATTCAGAGCGATCGAACTTCGGAAATCCCGCCGAACACCCGGAACGGATCAATATCAATGGCGACCGTAAACCCATCGACGTTGACCCCAAAGAATTGGCGCGACTGAAGGCGCTGGGATATGTGCCGGACAACGTCCAGGCAAAAGATTTGAGCTCCGACCTCTTGCATTCGAACGGCGTTCACTACAATCCTGAGCTCGATCAAATCGCGATCAGCGTTCATCGTTTCAACGAAATCTGGGTTATCGACCACAGCACCACCACCCAGCAAGCGGCGGGCTCGTCCGGCGGGCGCTGGCAAAAGGGAGGAGACCTGCTCTACCGCTGGGGCAATCCCAAAATCTACAATCGCGGAACCGATGAGCAACAAATGCTCTTTGGCCAGCACGACGTCCGTTGGATTGAGAAGGGTTCTCCCGGGGCCGGGAATTTGCTGGTATTTAACAACAATGCCAAGGGATCCAACGGGCCTCACTCCGCCGTGTTCGAGATTGTGCCGCCAACCCGCGCGGACGGGTCTTACATCGTTCCCTCCCAGAAGGCATTCGGTCCTCCTGAACCCCTTTGGAAATACGAGGCGCCCGACGGGAAATCCTTCCACAGCCCATTCATCTCGGGAGCACGGCGGGAACCCAACGGTAACACCCTTATTTGCTCGGGCGCGGACGGTCGGATCTTCGAGGTTACCGACGCTGGCAAGATTGTCTGGGATTACTGGGATCCGTATTCAGGCCAGGTTCGGTTGCCTGACGGATCGCCACCGCATCCAGTCGGCAAGGCCACTTACGCTGTGTTCCGAGCAACCCGGGTTTCACCAGAACACCCGGCGCTCGCCGGACGCGACCTTAAGCCGGTCGATCCCCAGCCTCCGCATGCGGTCGTTCAATCGGCTGAATCGCGATAGGAAATCGAAACTTGCGAAAGAGGCGCCGGACGCTTTCAATATGACATCACTCGATAATCCCTAATTTTTTATGCAAACTCATTTCTGCAATCGCCGTGACTTTCTCCGAATGGGTGCAACCGTGGTCGCAGCCCCCTTCGCGCTCAAGCATTCCCATCGGATGCCTTTCGCCGCGGATGGGACACCCGTCGCGAATGCCTCCGGACCAGGCGCCCGTGCAGACTCCAACGTTGCGATCGTTCCGTGCCGCGGATACGGATCAGAAGTCAAAGAGGCAATGGCCCGCAGTTTTGATCTCCTGGGCGGCATCGGCTCCTTGGTGAAGAACAAGACGGTGACGGTCAAACTCAACCTCACAGGCACCAATTTCACACCCGTTTTCGATCGGCCTGTCGGCGAGAGTTATATGACTCATTTCTCGACCGCTCTGGCTCTTGGATCGCTGCTGTTCGGTGCTGGTGCCAAACGGGTGCGTTTCGTCGAGTCCACACAGAGCCGGGCGAAACTCGAAAGCACCCTTGCACTGGCGGATTGGGACGTAAACGATCTGAACGCGCTCGGCAAGATGGAATTTGAGAACACGCGCAACCTCGGCAGTGGGGAACGCTACTCGACGATGAAAGTGCCCGGCGGCGGTTATATGTTCTCGTCTTTCGATTTCAATCACGCTTACGAAGAGACGGATGTGATGGTCTCACTTGCGAAGCTCAAGAACCATGTGACCGCGGGCGTCACTCTTTCCATGAAGAACCTTTTTGGGGTCACCCCAAATTCCCTCTATGGAGACCAGGCTGGAAATGAAAACGCAACGGCGGGGAGG
>JAQBVM010000317.1 GCA_027623095.1 Verrucomicrobiota bacterium | reverse complement strand
CCCAACCCTTGGTGGAGTGAAGGGGCGTGGAACGCCTACCTCGGTTCGCCGCAGCGAAGCGAATTCTCTGCCCGCTCATTCTTAAAGAGGGATGACGACTTTGCCAACACCGAGCATCAGATCGGCATTGGTATTGATCCGGAAACTCAGACTCAGGACAAAACCAACTTCTACTCGGCCCATTACCTCCGCCTGCGCGATGAGTTTCGGCTTGGCCTTTTCGCCGAAGCAATCGACAAGGGGAACGATGGCGCTAACCCGAGTCGCGACCTTATTCATGACCTGCTAAATGGCCATCCCGAGCAAATCGTGGTCGGCGGGCAGCAACGGATTTGCACCGCCTCGCGTTGCGATGCCACCGGGCCGCTGCCTCTGCCGCAAGGGCTGCACGCCACCGCCGACTTCAAACCCTGCGGAAACGGAAAGTTCGCGGTGAAATGGATTCTGTTCACGCCCGCGATCTGGCCGGAGATACAGGGTGGCACTTCCAATTCCGGTGAAGTCATCCATGCCCACCCGGGCGGATGGCTGCCGAATTGGGTGTCGCTCGACTGGGACGCGGAGAACCGGGTAGCTCGCCCCACTGACAGCAACGGCCAGGTTCTGCTAAAACTCCGCTCCGGCAAACTGCGGCGGGACTACTCCGGGCCGAGAGCCAAGCGCGTCGCGGAAAGCGAGTCCGCCATCGGCGCTCGCCTGGTGGCCGCGATTGTTCCAAAGCCGATACCTGTCACTGGATGGGCCTTGGCAAATGACACAGACCGACCGGAAGGCGGGGCCAAGTCCACACAACTGGCCGTACCGGCCGGCGCGGTTTACTATTTCGAGGCAGATTCGGAGACGGAAGCCGCTAAACTGGCAGCCGCGCTTAACTGGCATGGAAACAAAAGCACGCCAACAACCATTAAAAACCGCCGCAGCACGCTGATGGGCGAAAAAGGCTTCGGCCTCGGCGTGTGTGGCACCTGGGAATTCCTGCGGACGTGAGCGGACGTCCGGCGTAATGATTCTCAAACAGAAAGCAACTAGAACTACACCATGAGTAAGACACGAATCCTCTACTTCTTCACGCGGACGCCGCTCCATGTCGGCGCTGGCGCCAGTGTGGGCGCGATTGACCAACCCATCCAACGCGAACGCCACACGGGATTTCCTATTGTTCCCGCGTCATCGCTCAAAGGGACGTTCGCCGACATGTGGAATGACGGCCTGCTGGCGGAGGAGAATGAAAGAGGCGAAGCGAAGAAAGTCCGAGTCAAGAAGGATGGCACAGGGACCGACGCCGCGTGGTTGTTCGGTTCCGACAGCGACAAGCACCCTGCCGCTGGCTCCCTCCAGTTCTCCGAAGCCCGCCTGCTGGCCTTTCCCATCCGCTCCGCAAAAGGCAGCTTTGCCTGGATCACCTGCCCGCTGATGTTACAGCGGGCTGTGCGTGATGGAGTACTCGCCCCGGCTCTGTTTATAGGCTTGCCGGAGCCGAAGGACGAGCAAGCGATTTTTGACGCCGGCAGTGCCAGCAAGCTGGACTTGAGCGGGCAGATCGTGCTTGAGGAATACACGTTCAAGTCTGCGAACAATTGGGCGGGATTGGCAAAGCTTGGCGAAGCCATGGCCACTTTGCTGCCAGACGATCCCATTTGGACCGAGGTCAAAGACCGCCTCGTCATACTCAGCAACGGCATGATGAGCTTCTTCGCCCAAAACGCCTGTGAGATCGCCCAGCATGTGAAGATCAGCGACGAGACGGGCACAGCGGAGGGCGGAGCGCTCTTCAATCAGGAAAATGTTCCCAGCGAGACACTCTTCTATGCCGTGGTTCACGCCTTCGGCGAACGCACTGCCAATAAGTCAAAGGAGCAACGCCGAGACGCTCCGGAAGCGTTGAAAGCGTTTGAAGAGAAATTGATTGAGCGCGGCGTTTTCCAATTCGGCGGCGACGCCTCCACCGGTCTCGGATACTGCACCGTGCGGCTGGACGCGCCTTGCGCGAATTCCAAATCCCCGCAATCTTGATTGCCTATGACCACTGTGAATGTCCAGGAAGCCGCGGCCAGCTTTCCGAAACTATTGGCCGCCGTCGAGGAAAAGGGTGAAACGGTCGTGATCTGCCGGGACGGCAAGCCGGTGGCCCAAATGCAGGCCGCCAAACCCAAGCAACGCAGCCGGCTTGAGGGCGATCCGTCGCTGCGCGTCACGCTTGCGCCCGGCTATGATCCAATCGAACCTTTGCGCGAGGACGAAATCCCGCCTGAATACCGATGAACGTGCTCTTGGACACCTGCGCCATCATCTGGCTGGCCAATCAGGATGAGCAACTCTCCGCCCCGGCGAGGGACGCAATCGAGCAAGCGTGGTTCGTTCATGTCTCCCCGGTTTCAGCCTGGGAACTTGGACTGAAGATCGCCAAAGGCCGCCTGAGCTTGCCAGAGCCTTTGGAGATATGGTGGCCTCGTGTCATCGATACCCATCAATTGTCCGAGTTCCCGCTTTATGGAGCGGAGGCTGCCCGTTCCACGCGATTGCCGCCGATTCACAACGATCCCGCCGACCGGTTTCTCATCGCCATCGCGATGGAGCAACAGTTCACCCTGCTCACTCCCGACCCCAAGATCCGTCAATATCCCAATCTCAAAACTCTCTGGTGATCCTATGCAAAACCTAGAACAGATTCGGGCAACTCGTGCCCTTGCCGACGAGAAGAATACGACCAAGCGCGACGTAACCAAACTACCGGCACTAATCCTGAACAACGGACTGCTCGCCGCCTCTGCCTTTGCCGCTGAATCAAACGACAAAGGCAAAACCAAGCGGCCAGGAATGAAGAGCGCGATGGATAGCGTGGCCATTCACCTTTCGAATCCGCAACTTGGATTCCCGCTCATGAAGGATGCAACGAGCGCCGCCGATCTCATTTCGCGCCTGACCAAAGCGCCCGCGAAAGCCGCTGACCTGCAGCGGGCTTCCTCGGAGGCGCTGAACTACCTTGGATACCTCAAACGGTTCGCCCAAAAGGTCGGCGACGAATCACATCCAGAAGGAGACTGAGTATGGCAACAGCCCTGACTCTCCCGGAAACGCAGGCCGCATGGAGCCAATTAAAGCCGACAGATCGCTCGCGGTCTCTGGCGCTCGACCGTTTTGCAGACCCGACACTGAGGGACAAAGGAGAACAGACTTCCCGCAAGGACTTCTTCCGTGAAATCCTCGAAAGCCCGGCTCATCCGGCCAAGCCACAAGCATGGTCCAGGTTCTTGCAGGTTGACATGCGTCGGAACGATTGCGAAATCCTCTTCGCTCAACTCCAATCCCGCCTTATGGTCAACATGGCTGGAGGTGTGATGGAAAACGCCGGTCTGTGCCTTGATCGCTTCGGTATGCCGTACATCCCCGGCAGCGCCGTTAAAGGCTGCGCCCGCCGCGCTGCCCTGGCCGCCTTGCACGAATGGTGTGAGACAGGACAGAAACAGGGAGCCACCGAGCAGGACAAGGATAACCTGTTTAAGAACGCCTGTGCGCCGTTCGACAAACCCGCCGAAATGCTTGTCGTCATCGCCCGCGTGTTCGGCTGGTGTGAGCAGGATTGGAAAACTCGCGCTGATTTTCGCAACGACGAAGAATGGGAGAAGAAACGCCCCGACTACGCTTGGTGCTGCGGCGACCGGTGGGACAAGATTCGCGACGAAACGTTGATTTTGTTGAGGAGTGCGCGCGCCCCCGGCGTTACGGACGGCACCCTCGCCCTCCGCAACTCGGATGGCGAAGCCGCTTTCGCAGCCGACGATGGCCGGAGCACCCGTGCTGCCCGAATCAAGAGCTTCGCCGGCAGCGTCTCCGTCCTCGAAGCCTATCCGGTGGACGTGCCTTCAGACGTGAAAAGCTTTCCGATGCCGCCGCCACCGCTCGGAAAACTTGAACTCGACGTCGTCACGGTCCATCACAAGGAGTACTACGCAGAGCCTGACCGAGAAAAGAAACCGCGCGAATGGGCCGAGTGGAACCGGAAGTGGAGTTCCGCCCCCGACACCGAAGACCCCGTTCCCAACGTCTTCCCCGCCGTCGCCGCTGGTCACGTTTTCACCTTCGCAATCGTGCCTCTGCGCGGCGCGGATTCCAACTTCGTTGAACACGCCCGCATCTGGCTCAAGACCGGCCTCGAAACCTTCGGCCTCGGCGCGAAAACCAATGCGGGGTACGGGTGGTTTGCCGATGTGACCGTTGCCATGCGTGCTCAACGGGACGCCGAGAAGGAGGAAAAGGCGGAAAAAAGGCGCCAAGCACAGGCTAAGGCCGGCATCGAGGCTGCCCGTGCAAATCTTCAACCAGACCCAGCACTGCTTGAGAAGCTGCGCGCGATGAAGGAGCCGGATCTCCGTGGTCAGATCAATACTTTTGCTACGGAGGAGCGTTTCTGGACCCAGAAGGACGAGTGCCTCCAATTGACTGTACTTCACTTCTTTTTAGTCACCGCACCTGACCTTTTCGCTGCCGACCGCGCCAATCCGAAATCCAAGATTGCCAAAGCCATCGTCAACCTCGCCACCAAGTTCCCGCGCATCCCACCGAAGTGCCCATGAAAACGGAGACTTTCCACCTCGAACTTATCACCCCCTGCTTTTGCGGCGGGGCCGAGCCGGACAAACAAGCCGAGATTCGCGCCCCCTCCATTCGCGGCCAACTCCGTTGGTGGTTCCGCACCTTGGGCGGCTTCCAGTCGCTCGCCCCAATGTCTGTGCGCGATCAAGAGGCAATGATCTTCGGCTCGACAGCGGGCGATGAAGGGCGGGCGGGGAAGCTGATAGTGCGGGTAGCATCAGTGTCCGTGCAGTCTTCCGTAAAGGACGGACAGGAACTTGGACACGCCAACTTCACTGACCCGGCCTACCTCACATTTCCGATTCAAACGCGCGAGAAACAAGGGCAGAAGGTTGGCTACAGCGGCCGCGGCGTGCTTGCCAAGGGTTCGTTCGGCCTTTGCGTGACTTGGCGCGGTGGCTCGGAGCAGTGGGAAAATATTCGGGCGCTCATAGCTGTCCTCGGCCATCTCGGCGCTATGGGCTTCCGCGGGCGTCGCGCCATGGGGGCGTTGGCGTTTCAAAGGAATCCTGCCGAGCTCAGTGAGGCCTTTAGTCGGTTCACTAAACCCGACGCTCTCCTCGTTCGGACGTTGGGGACATGCGAGGCAAGAGAGGTCATTCCAACACTTGGCGGGTGGTTGAAGCGTTGGCGCGCCTACGGACGGACAGGCAAAAACAATGCGGAACAGAAGTTCCCAGGATTCAAGACCGCCATGGCAGATCATGACCATGGCCTCGCCCGACTTTCGGGAACGGCTGCGAGCGGCCCCACTTACCGGCCAACCGTAGGATTGCCAATTGTTCAGTTCTTCAGCTCGAACCAGAATACCGTGAACTGGGAGTGGGATTGGAACTTCCAAAAGAAGAAAGGCGAGGGCCGGTTCGCTTCGCCCGTTCTTCTCCGTCCACACCGCGACGCCCAAGGCAAGTGGCACGCGCTCGTCATCTTCGTGGACGCGCACCAGTGGCCCGCCGACAAGAAGGTTTTCCTTAATGGCCAAGAACGTAACGTCTCTCTCGACCTTTACGAAGCCATGAAGAAGGACGAAGCCCTGAAGCCATTCCACGCTTGATGACGGCTCCTCCAACCACGATCACGCAAATCATAAATCAGAATTCATAAATCGAAAACACCTTCCTTCCTTCATCACCATGCCGCCCTCGTCTCCGTCGGACGAACGCCCGTGCAGGCTCAATCCGATTTTGACTCCTGATCGCCATCAATGCAGTTTGCCAGCATAATCAAAACTCAGATTCAGATTCCGGATGAGCTCTACCGCGAGGCCAAGCGGGTGGCGGCGGAGTACGAAATGAGCTTTACCGAGGTGGTCCGCCGCAGCCTGGAGCGCGCGCTGCCTGGCTACCCGCCCCGGAACACGGGCTGGCAACCGCCCGAGCCATTGAGTCTCGGTATGCGCTGCCCGATTGACGACGATGAATGGCGGCTGCTCGCCAATGAACCGGACTACGTGCCGCGCCGCCTGATCAAACGCCGCAAATGACCGCCGTTGACACCAATCCTTTGTTCGCCACCACCAACGCCGAAGACTTCGGGGGTTTCGGTTTTTCCCGCGTATGGAACCTATTGGAGAAAACTTGAGAAATCAGAACGCTTCATGAAACAACACCACATACTCACCGTCGGGATCAGCCTGCTGACCAACTTCGCTCGCGAACACAAAGTGACCGTTGATGAGGCGCTCAAGCAACACAAGGCGATGGCGGACTTCCTTCGCGCCCATCCGCGCCAAGCCTCCGCTGAACTCAACTCGCTCGATAGTCGCACTGGCTTCCTGAACAAACCGAAACCCGACCTGGCAGTAACGCTGGTTTTCACCACGACTGGCATGGGCAAACAGGCGGCCTCCCTTTTGGAAATCGAACTGAAGTTCCGCAAAGTATCCGTCCATCGGTTGCCTGTCCGTGGCTTCGACGCGCCGGCGCGCGACTTCACGCCGGAGTTCGCCGCGCGCGAGTCTGCCAGCGCACTCGCGGATCTCCGACGGCGCGTCATAGAGCATGTCGCGCGGCTTCAAAAGGCGGCACCAATGCCAGCGATTGAGTTCAACTGCACGGGAGGCTACAAGGCGGAGTGCGCCGTCCTTTACGAGTTGGGCCGCGCGCTCCGGTTGCCGGTCTATTACCTGCACGAAACGTTCCGTGTCGCGGTCGAGTTGCCGTGACCTCCCTCCTTCATCTCGTCAGTGAGCAGACCATGCAGAATCTCCTGCCGTTGCTCGCGCTCAAACCCAAAACGGTCATCCAAGTCCGCAGTGCTGACGAACGGTTTAAGCGTGCCGCCGAGAACTTGAAATTGGCCGTTGCTTCGCTTCAAAAGACATCGTTCTACCACGACCTTTCCCCGCAGTTCTTCGAGATTGTCATTGATGAACAGTCGCCATCGGCTGACCAAACCCGGCGCAAGGTTGGCGAGTCGCTCTCACTTTGGCCCGGTGCGGTCGTCAATTTGACGGGTGGCACAAAACCGATGAGCATAGGCGCGTATTCCGCCGCGGCATACCAGGACGAACCTGTTTTGTATTGTGATTCGCAAACGCGGCGTTTTCTGTCGTTGAACGAACGCCGCCCCCTCCCCAAATTGCGTGGCTTTAAGGAAATCTCCGAAAGCCTCACGGTGGAATCTGTTCTTGCCGCACACGGAATTAATCCCGAGAAACTGCACTCGGTTAAGCCAACGGAGCAGCAGAGAGAGTGTGCGCGGAATATTCACACTTTGTACAGGGAAAAGCGGGCCGAGGTCACTCAGTTTGCACGCAGAGTGCGGGATCAAATGCATCCGCGTGGCAGGACGGTCCCTAAGAGTGATATTGATCGTGTTTTGGCCGCCGGTTTGCCGGGACCGGACAATGACACTGAGCATGAGTATCTGAGCGCCGCGGCGAAGACTCAGTGGATTACAGAACGTCAAGGCAAGTGGTTCTACCAACTGACCGGTAACACTTTGCGGAAGGAAGATCGTGTGCAGGCGGCAATGGAGATCAACAAAGCACTGATCGGTGGTTGGTTTGAACTCGAAGTTTTCGAGTCGATGCGGACGAGTGGCCGTTTTGGCGATTTGCGAACGGAGGTTCAGTCCCGTGACCATTCCCAGCAAGCCATAGGAGAAACAGACATTCTTGGCATCGACCTGCAACAATTGGGTTTGGTCTTTGTTTCCTGCAAACTTTCCGATGAATTCCTCACCAAACCGCTCGAACACGTTTTTGCCACCAGGCACCGGGCTCTGGAATTTGGGGGCACATTCGCACAGACCATTTTTTGTTTCCGCGAATTCCGGGATCCGAATAAGCGCCGTATCTTTTCAGATGGATGTCGTGTGGTGCGTGCGCGCATGATGGAAGGAGAACCCGACTTCAGCGTTTCCGGAGAGGCCTGACTTCCTGAAATTGGATGCGAATCGAGACCTTGAACCTTTGATGGGTGGGGCGACACTCTGTGGAGCCCTGCTATGAGAAGCGTCAAGCGTCGATTTCTCGGGTTTTAGTTTA
>JAQBVM010000316.1 GCA_027623095.1 Verrucomicrobiota bacterium | reverse complement strand
CCGTCCAAACGCGGAGCTGTACAAGAAATCAGGGCTGAGAATCGTTGACTTGAACGCAAGGTTAAACAAGCAGGAGGAAGCTGCGAGAGGCAGGTGGGCTAATGCGGTCCCTTGGATACGCTCATCCAACCGGGCTTTCGTCACTTATTTGAACGTTCTGCGAGCCGAATCTTTTGATGTTATCTGGAAAAGCTTGCCAGACCAATCCATTGAAGCAGCCAAGGCCCTGGCAGAAGGCGTAAATGACATGACTGGCTTCGGATCTGTCAGGAAATCAAGCAATTTTGTGGATGCTGCCGCTCGTATTATTTGGTCGCCTCGATTGTTGTTAAGTCGGTTCAATGTCTTGTTTTTTAAATCGCTTCGGAAAGGACCGTGGGAGGTGCGGAAAGCTTTTGCGAAAGAATACGCGAAAATTCTAACAGGTATTGCGGCAATTTATGCGCTCGGGAAAATGAACGGAGCAACCGTAGAAGATGATCCTAGGTCTTCAGATTTCGGAAAGATGCGATGGGGGAAAACCAGACTTGACCCTCTGGCAGGCATTAGCCAAATAACAGTTTTTCTAGCTCGTTTAGGATCTGGATCTACGAAGACTCTCAAGGGAGAGATCGTACCAATAAGAGGCAAAGTTAAATTCGGACACACTAGCGCTGAGGTCATTGCGGACTTTCTTAGAACCAAGCTGAGGCCGGAAATAGGAGCAGTGGTGGATGCTCTGTCTGGTGAAAATGTCATTGGACAAAAAGTCACTCCAGAAAGCTTGGCGGTCAACTTGTTAACGCCGTTGAGCTTGCGAGATATTTACAATGTAATGATCGATAATGGAGTACCGAGAGGAACAGCTCTAGAAATTCTCTCGCAGTTTGGAATGGGTGTCCAAACATTTGAGAACAGAAAGAAAGGAAAATAATGCCAAAACCAGGAAATTCACAGAATGTATCAAAACCCGCATTGTCACTGCCCGCTGGGCTTGCGATTGCCGGGAAGAACACAAGCCCGCAAACATCGCTGAGTTCGCAGAACACGATGGACGCGAACCGGCTTGCTAAAGTCCCGAACCGGCCAAGCGAAGGTGTCGCGCCGATGGGCAATAAGCTCCCCCCGTTACCGCTTCCCTAGCGGAACCCTCCCTACAGAATTCCGGGGTCTGGATGGCTCCGGATTTTTTTTGCTTTCTCACTTGACGCGGGAAATAAAAAGTTTAGTGTGGGCACACTGTAGGAACAAAATGAGCCGCAAGACAGAAACAATCAAGGTCAGAATCACTCCCAAGATGAAGTCCGCGCTTTCGAAGGCGGCCAAGAAAATGGGAAAGTTATGCGGTCTGACAGGATGTGAGTCTCGCATCGTGCGGGAGGGAATCGAAGACCGAATCAACCAAATCAACGCAGCATTATGAGCCAAGAAATCGAACTTTATAGCCGAATCGAAAAGCCTCTTGAGGCGATTAAGGACATGGGAATGATGATCGCCAAGAGCGGTCTTTACGGATGCGAGAAATCCGAGGCCGGGATGATGATCGCGTGGGAACTCTGGAAGACCGGCAAGACGCCGTTCCAGCTCCTTCGCGAATATCACATGATCGAGGGCAAGCTCTCGGACCGAGCCGATTCCATGTTGGCCAAATTCATTGCAGGCGGCGGAAAACACAAGATCATCTCGCGCACGCCCGAAAAAGCAGAAATCGAGCTGACCAAGGGCGACCAGACTGCTCGATTCTCGCTTTCGTTCGAGGAAGCCAAGCAAGAGCCGTTTGTTTTTATGAGTGATGGGAAGACGCTCAAAAAGAACTGGCGCACGCCTCGCGCTCGAATGCAGACAATGTGGGCGCGAGTTGTATCTGATGGTGTTCGCGCTCTTGATCCCGCAGTTGTCAGTGGTGTCTATACACCGGAAGAAATTGAAGACGATATGACGGACGGACCGCATCGGGAAATAGTCCTTCCGACTTCTATCGTCACGGATGCTCCCACTGATGCGCCTCCAGCTACCACTCCTAAGCGCGGTCGTCCTCCGAAAGCTCCCGAACAGCCGATTGACGTTCCGAGCAATGTCGTGGAAATGCCTGTCACATCCACCTCTACGCCCGAACCCGCGAAGACTAATGAACCAGAACCACCTTCCGCGCCAGAACCAGAAAATCCGGCTCCTGCCGCAAAAGGAAAAATTGTCGCCAAGTCAGGCACCAACGGAAATGGAATTTCCATCGAGACGATTGCAAGTCTCGTGGAGATCGTCGGAGAGCATGAGCTTAACGCTGTCGCGTGGCTGATGAACAAGCAGTGGATTGTCAACGACGACATTTCTACCCTCAAAGCGCAAAACGCTCAGAAGATTTTCAATAACACCGCCTCTTTCTTGAAAGAGATGGAGAGGATGAAGGCTGCTGCTTCTAAATAAGGATACCAATGATTCGCCCATCGTCGCTACCAGCCCTCGCTCAATGTCCGTCTTTTGAGTCTGGATCTTCCGAATACGCCGAAGACGGAACCGAGCGCCATCACGCGCTAACTGAACATTTCGCCGGAGATGACTCCCGGCTGGAATTGATGGATGATGAACAGGCCGAAGGTGTCCGCTGGGCGGCTGAGTACATCAAGATTCATGCTCCAATGTCCGATTTCCCGATAGACTTCGAAAAGAAGATGTCCTTCACGGACGCGGATTTGAACGAAGTCGAAGGGACACCGGACGTGGTTTGCGGGAATCATCTATTCGATTTGAAATGGAGATACCGGGATTACACGGCGCAAATGGCGGCTTACGCGCTTATGATGTTCCAAGGTGCGCCGCGTGAAACCGTCACGGTTCATCTTCTTTTTGGAGCCACCAAGCGGGCGCAAGCGTTCAATCTAACCGAAGAGTCATGCCGTTACATTATTGACCCCATCATCGAACGTGCTCGCAACCCGGATCGAGTTCCGGAAGTGTGCGATTACTGTGGTTGGTGCAAACTCAAACTAACTTGCCCAGCGTTCAAAGTCCGTGTGGATGCCGTGCTCGAAGGACGAGACGATTGGCACTTGGAGACCTACACAACCGATTTCGTGACAGACGGTAAGGAGATGGCCAAGGCTCTGCGGCTGGCTCGCAGAATCAAGAAATGGTGTGAAGCTGTGGAATGGAGAGCGAAAGAACTTTGGCAAAAAGAAGGCGTCCAGATTCCAGATTTCGAAATGAAGGAGCGGCAAGCCAAGCAATACATTACCAATGTCATCGAGGCGTTCCGACGATCCGGACTTCCTCAAGACAAGTTCTTGGAGTGCTGCGAGCCACGATTGAACACCAGTAAGACCTACCCGGACAAGCTCGGTCTGATTGATACCTATCACGGTAGTTGCGGCGGTTCGAAGGCCGGAGCTAAGAAAGAACTGCTCCGAAAATTGGAGTCTGTTTTGAAACGCGGAAACACTACCGTGTACCTTGTGGACACCGGATCGAAAACGGAAGAAGAATCGGAATAATTACCGGAGAACGGAAAACAAAATGCCATCATATAAATTCACAAATCAGGACAACAAAATCTTCGAACCTGTTCCCCCGGGCGATTACATCGTCGAAGTCGTCCAATGCGAATTCGGCCTCACAAAAGAGCGGGGCGACGACAAGATGGATTTGAAGCTCAAAGTCGAAGGTAAGGACACACTCCTTTTCGATACGCTGACTTTCACCCAAAAATCCGCGTGGAGGGTTGATACGTTCGTCAAGTCGTGCAACCTGCTCGTTGACGGCCATAGACCGGCACCGAATCAGGAAATAGAATTCTCTGAGCAGATGGTCGTCGGCCTGCGCGGTTGGGCAACTCTGTTTATTAACGAGTATCCGGCTGGGAGCGGCAAGAAGAAGAACAAGGTCGAGATCTGGATCACGAACAAAGAGAAGCTGGCCAAGAACGAGTTCACTACTGCTGAACCGGAAGAGGACGACGTTCCGTTTTGATTTTCTTATGATGCCGCTCCGGCCATACCAGCAAGCTGCCGTCGATCAGACCTTGGAAGGGTTCGGACTGTTCGACCGGCAACTAGGTGTTGCACCCACAGGATCGGGAAAAACCGTACTGTTCTCGCATTTAGCAAAACACTTCCTTCCGAAACGGACACTCATCCTGGCTCATCGGGAAGAGCTTATTGATCAGGCTATCCACAAACTCCACCAATCCACAGGAATTCATGCTCAAAAAGAAAAAGCAGAATGGAAAGCTTCACTCAACGCGGATGTTGTTGTCGCGTCTGTCCAAACGATGCAAAGACGTTTGGATAAGTGGCCGAGTGACCACTTCGGGCTTGTGGTGGCAGACGAAGCGCATCACGCAATATCTAAGAGTTGGCAAGAGGTATTATGCCATTTTTCCAGTGCGAAAACACTCGGGGTTACTGCTACGCCTGATCGAGGCGACAAAAAGAACCTTGGGAAATATTTCGAAAACATCGCCTTCGAAATCAGTCTCTTCGACCTAATCAACGAGGGTTGGCTTTCGAAGATCGCGGTCAAGTCAGTTCCTATCAAGATTGATTTAACCGGAGTGCGCCAGACTGCCGGAGATTACAACGAAGCCGATGTGGGGCACGCGCTCGAACCCTACATGCACCAGATTGCCCAAGTGATTGTCGAGGAAGCCGCCTTCCGAAAGGTCCTGGTGTTCCTGCCATTGATTGCCACGTCTAAGGCGTTCTGCGCTATCTGCCGGGAGCACGGGCTCAACGCGGAACATATCGATGGAATGTCGCCCGACCGGCAAAGCAAGTTGGATCGGTATGCGGACGGGAAGATCGACGTGCTTTGCAACGCGATGCTTCTAACCGAGGGTTACGATTGCCCAGAGGTTTGTTGCGTTGTGATTCTTCGGCCTACCCGGAGCAGGTCGCTTTATTCCCAAATGGTTGGACGCGGCACGCGCATTTTTCCAGGGAAGGAAAACCTCCTATTGCTCGACTTTCTTTGGATGCACGAAAAGCACAGCTTGATTCGTCCCGCGCATCTCGTGGCTCAATCCGATGAAGTCGCCGAAGAAATGACCAAGGCCGCCGAGAAAGCTTGCAGAGGCGGAGAAGCTGAATTGGATTTGCAGTCATTGGAGAGCGAATGCAGGAATCAATGGGAAGCCAAGATCCTGGAAGAACTGCAACTTAAAGCGCGGCGCAAGGCCAGGACGATTGACGCGATGGAGTTCGCGCTCTCGATCCGTTCCGCCGCCCTGGCTGAGTATCAACCGACGATGCCTTGGGAGTTTGACAGGCCGAGCGTGGGCCAGATTGATGTTTTGAGCCACAACGGAATCGATCTTTCAACTGTAAGGTTCAAGGGACATGCTTCAAAGATCATCGATCTCCTCGCCACTCGGCAGGATCTTAGGCTCGCGACCCCGAAACAAATCCGGCTGATGAAACAATTTGGGCATCCAAACCCGGAAACTCTCTCGCTCGAAAAGGCCACTGCTTTCATTGGGCAAAGACTCGGTAGAGGTGGTCAACCGAAATATCGAAAGGCAACTGTATGACATCGGACGATCAACGGATAGCGATTGAAGAGGTATGCGGATGGAAGATCAACCCTGCAAAACATAACGCCAAATGTCTGGACTGGATTAACCAGAACGGGAACACGGCTCACCTTCCGCCAGACTACCTTAACGACCTGAACGCCATGCACGATGCTCGCTCCATCATTCAAAACAACACCGCTCTGCGTGTGGAATACCTGAATCAACTGAGGCGAGTTATCGGCGGACTTGTGTCCGACTTCGATCTTATCAACGCGCGCTCCGATCAACATGCGGAAGCTCTGTTGAAAGCCTTAGATAAATGGAAATAATGAAGATTCTAGCTCTCGATCCTGCAACCAAATTCGGCTGGGCGCACTCGCTCGGCCATTCCGGGACATGGGATTTGAGCACACGCCGGGATGAGTCTGGCGGCATGAAAGGGGTGCGTCTTGTGGCCAAGCTGGGCGACCTTAAATACAACCTCGGAATCGACTTGGTTGTTTTTGAGGCTGCTCGGAACGCCGCTCCGAAAATGCAGGGCGCCCTTGTCCATCAAGCCAAGTTACAGGGTTGCATCGAACTCTGGTGCGAGCAAAGCAACATCGAGTATCGCGGTTATTCCCCAAGTGAGATCAAGAAACACGCAACCGGCAAGGGAAACGCGAACAAAGAAGCGGTGCTAGCTGCGGCAAAAACGAAATGGCCGGATTTCAACGGAGACGATAACGAGGCGGATGCTAAGTGGTTGCTCGATCTGGCCGAAACTGAATACGGAGATCCTTTCAAATGACACAAGAACAACTCAAAGTAAAAGAGTTTCACCGTCTTTTTGGACATACGATAAATTTAAGTCCGAAATGTCCTTCCCCCGAAGACCGAGAGCTTAGACACCGCCTCATTATTGAGGAATTACAGGAATTGATCGAAGCAAAAAGTATTGTTGGTGTTGCGGACGCTTTGGGAGATTTGCTTTACGTCGTTTACGGAACCGCTATCAGCTTCGGGATAGACATGGAGCCGGTCTTTAATGAAATCCATAGGTCCAATATGACCAAACTTTGGCCGGACGGTGAATCAAGAAAGGATAAACACGGAAAGACCATCAAGCCGCCCAATTATTCCCCAGCCGATCTTAAAAAGGAAATACTTCAACAATCCGGAAATCTATGAAAACTAGAGCTTGGAACCTGTTATTGACCGGTATTGAAAATGGGATCGTAGGAAAAATCGACGATAATTTCAAGGAGCATCCAAAATGCTTTGAGCGTGTCAAAGTCGTTGAAATCAGGGAATTGTTGGACAAATTGAGAGACGCGGAGTCATTGGAAGAAGTCGAAGACATTGAAGATGAACTGGAGAGATTACTATGATTACAATGAACCAAATCACCAAAACATTCGCCGTGGCCCTAGTGTGCGGTCTGGTGGTCTTAATTACCGCCATCCTGACCAAAACACCACGGGGATCGAAACCTGTCCAACTTCCAGAATTAAACCAGGATAACACTGAGGCGATTCTCCAACTAACCAATCAGACATTTCTGGTCCTCGGACAATCTGTTGTCGTGAAAGTAAGTGACGCTCATTGGGACGTTATCACAAATGCTTACCCCGAACATCTAATCACTAAGGATTTAGTTTTCTGGAAGCGGATTGCTCCAGTGAAATGACTTGTGATTCCCCCAATCGATCAAGCCAGGCGGTATCTGTCAAAATTCGATCCTGCGGTCTCAGGCCAGGGTGGTCACGACAAGACCTATCACGTCGCTTGCATCCTCATTAACGGTTTCGGGCTTGGTATTGACGAAGCCAGAGCCGTCTTCGAAGAATACAACCAGACATGCTCTCCTCGGTGGTCGGAATCCGAGCTTGAGCACAAGCTATCGCAAGCCGCAATCGCTCCGGAACCGAAAGGCCGCGGCCACCTGCTTCGAAACGGTGTGAGCTTCAAATTCGGGCAGTCTGACAAGCCACGTCCGATGGCTCCTCCAATCCGACGTGATGAACCGCCTAAATCTTTCGCGGGTAAATATGAGGTTGACGCTTTCGCCGATATTCCTGATCCAATCCCGGATGCAACTCGGGAATTGATCCGAGCTGCATTTGCTCCGGGAGAAGGAATCCGTATCGCCCAAGCGGTCAGCAATTCGGAAGGTAAAGAGATTCCCAAGGATGCAGGCGTCACGCTCTCCCGCGAGGAATGGCTTCGCAAACTGGATGCGAATGATGGCGATGTGAACAAATTCATGCGCACGTCCGATCGGAACGGGATCTTCGTCTCGGTCAATCCGCTTAGGATCGGTGGCTCGAAAGATGCGGACGTGACCAGTTACCGGCATTGTCTGCTGGAGTTCGATGCAATCTCCCAAGAGGAGCAATGGTCGCTCATCAAGCAATCAGGAATTCCAGCGACCGCTGTCATCTCGTCCGGGGGCAAATCGATCCATGCCTGGGTCAACGTGGACGCGAAGGACCGCTCGGAATTTAACGAGCGCGTTAAATTGGTCTATGAGCATTTTGCCGAGTGGAAGCCCGACGCCAAGAACAAGAACCCTTCCAGATTTAGCCGCCTGCCTGGTTGCGTCAGGGGAAAGCGAAGACAGGAGCTGCTGGCTGTTCAAATCGGTGCCCCATCATTCTCCGAATGGCACGCCGGCCT
>JAQBVM010000315.1 GCA_027623095.1 Verrucomicrobiota bacterium | reverse complement strand
GGGCAACAACGGAGCTCCGGAGGTTCCCGCAATTTGGATACCTATGTGGGACGCCGGATCTTGCCGCGTTCGTTTCAAGTTTATGATTCTCCTCAAACTGACCTGTATTCGGACGTCTTTTTGGCGGGCCGGTACCAATATGACGACGAAGGAATTGAATCGCAGCGCGTTGATTTGGTGAAGGACGGAGTTCTTCAAGGAATGGTGATGTCGAGGACCCCAACCAAGAAATTCTCCAAATCCACCGGCCATGGGCGCGGCACCGGAATCGGAGGCGCTCCAAGCGCTCAAATTGGTTCCCTGCACATCGAGTCAGACGACGGCGTTCCGCTTGCTGAATTGAAACAGAATCTTCTGGAAGAAGCGGATGCTCAGGGATTGAAGTTTGCGCTTCGAATCACCGCTCTCGGAACGGGCGCGACCGGGAACGCGAAACACGGAGAGGCGTTCTTCGGACGAGGCGGTCGCGGTCCCGGCGCTAGCCTTCCAGATCCGCTTTACGTGTACAAGGTGTATGTCGAGGACGGCCGTGAAGAGTTGGCGCGTGGCTGTCAATTCAGCCAAATCACCCTGCGCTCTCTGCGGGACATTATTGCGGCGAGCGAAACAGTCGAAGCCTACAACCAGATCAGTCCCACGGGATTCTCGCCTCCGTCATCAATTATCGCTCCCTCCGTCATATTCGAGGAATTAGACCTGACAAAAGTCGAAATCGAACGCGACAAAAAGCCGGTTCTCAAAGCGCCCGAGACGCGTCAGCCATAGTTTTTTCCGCGCCTCTGTGCCTGTTGATGGCCAGCCTGCAAAATGAAGGGTCCGCAACTGGAGCGGCAGCCAATTCCGTCGGCGATGCTGTCGATTTCCAATCGCGGAACATCGCGGATGGATTGCCAGGGCATTGCCCCGTGCGGAGCAATCACAGCTCGATGACGCGCAACAGATCAACAAGACACTCGTCACGTTCAATTGCATCGCCTTTCACGAACGCGCCGGTCTCGGTGGAATTGCTCCGGAGCGGAATGCGCTCTTCACCGGAACCCCGCCAGCGCTGGGTGATATCAGATTTCCTTTCCCTCAAGATCAAGGTTACCAGTCCCGCGGCTATCATCTGGATGCCGCGCGAAGGCCAACGTTCTCTTTCCACTATGGCGACATCGACGTGGAAGATTCCTTTGAGGACGTGCGTGACGGGGACGGCAGGGCTTACTTCAAGCGGACGCTCTGTTATTCGCCTTTGGTTCGAAGCAAGATCCCGAAGGCAGCATCTGGGGGGCCCTGAGCCTGAGCGGTTCGTATGAATCGCACAACATGTTCCGGGGTTGGGCGGTGAAAGTCACGCCGGGCGGAAAGATGATTCCGGTGTGCAATGGTCTGCGGAGCCCGGGCGGCGTGGGCGCGAACGCGGAAGGAGCGATGTTTGTCATCGAGAGCCAGAGTCCGTGGAACGGATGCTGTTCGCTGAAGCATCTCAAGAAGGGTGCCTTCCTCGGGCATCCCGCGAGTTACAACTGGTACCCATTCGTCCCCGGCATGAAAGCTCCCGCGCTCGAACCGAAAAGCAATTCGCGCATGGCCGTGGAAAAGAAACGGGTCAAGGAACTGGTGTGTCGAGCGGTGAAATTCCCTTACATCAAAATGGGCCGCTCGATCTCCGGTTTCCGGCTCAATAATACCGGCGGCAAATTCGGCCCCTTCGACAACCAGATTTTCCTGGGCGACCACAGTCACAGCATCATCATGCGCGCAACCACCGAGCAGATTAACGGAGTGTGGCAGAGCGCCGGTTATCCTTTCCGGGCAGGGCTGGCCACGGGATCATAAACTTGGAATTTTCACCCAAAGGGCGACTGATCGCCGGAGGGTTCACAACCAACAGGCAGTGGACCGTGCGCGGGACGGAACCTTTGGCCATCCAGCGCATCGACTGGAATGGCGTCGTGCCTTTCGAAATCAAGGAGATCAACATCAAGAAGGACGGCTTTCTGATCACGTTCACCAAGTCGGTTGACAAGCACGTCGCCACCCGGAACAATTCCTACAACATCACCACCTACACTCACATTTACCACGCCGGCTACGGAAGTCCCGAGGTGGACCAGACGACAGCCCGCGTGACCCAGGCGGTTCCGTCGGCCGACGGACTTTCGGTGTTCGTGCATCTGGAGAAAGTTACGGAATATCATATCCACGATTTCGATCTTGCCAGGATGACATCCCCGGACGGCCATCCTCTCGTCCACAACAAGGCCTACTACACGGTGAACGAAATGCCGAGGGACTTGTCCGCCACCTCGAGCCAACCCATGCCCGTAGATCTGCGAAGGGTGTGGGGCGATCAATTCTCCAGCCATTCGCAAGGAGACTCAGGGTTTCGTCAAATCTTCCGCCAGGTCTTGGACTGCGGCAACGGAGCCTGCGCAGTTGCCGCTTTTGACATGGAACAAAGTGGTCTGGAACTCTCTCGAACCCACGGACTCGCCGAAGCGAAAGCGGTGAATCGCTCCGCTCGTCACCGCAGTCCAAGACGCTCCCGCGTTCATCGAAGGCTCGCCAAATTCTACAACAGTGGATGCTGTTCATGTTGGCAGCGGTTCATGTGGAACATCTCGGCCCTCTCTCGTTTCACGGAAGAAGGACAACACGAATTCCGACCCGTTGCACCTTGGTCCTTATTCCGTTTAGTCGGGTTTCTTCCGTGGACCATTTCCCAAGAATCTTTTCAAGAAAACAAGATTTCCGCTTACAGTGTTACGGAGTGTCGCCCCACCGAGAGAAACGGGAGTCGGCGCGTCCTCTCCGGCAGAAATGCGGAGGTTGGCTTTGTCCTCATTCGAAGATGCGCCCCCAATGAGGCCATTTTGGATATTACTATTGAAAAGCCACCACGAATTCCTTCAAATTCAGTCACCGGCATGCTATTCAATCAACACGAGAACGCTTTCCGTCGCGCAGTCAGCCAGCTCTCGCGGCGCGATTTCCTCAACCGCCTTGGCGCGGGCATGGGCTCGATCGGGCTCGCCGGTTTGCTCGGCGAATCACGCGCGCGCGGATCGATCGCTGACTCACCGCTCTTTCCGAAGGTGCCGCACTTCGCACCGCAGGCGAAGCACGTCATCCAACTGTTCGTACACGGCGAGCCGTCGGAGGTGGATACGTTCGATTACAAGCCGTTGCTGGCGAAACATGCCGGTGAGCGCCCGGAGATGGTGAACCGAACGGCTGTAAAGCAGACCATCAAACACACTTCGTCTATCCCTTTATGAAACATCGTTACCTCGCCCTCATTGCCTGTACCGTCGCAATTCTGACTGGATGCGACAAACCCGCGCCCATCGCAAATTCGCAGCCCGCCGCCGCCAAGGTGCGACGCACAATCGGCGTGTCATTGCTCACACTCGACAACCCGTTCTTCAAGGTGATCGGTGACAACATCACCGCGGAGGGCAAGAAGCACGGCTACGAAGCGATTGTCGTCAGCGGGGACAAGGACGTCGCCAAGCAAGGCAATCAGATCAAGGATTTTATCGTCAAAAAGGTCAGCGCCATCGTGCTAAGCCCGTGCGACTCCAAGTCAATCATCCCCGTGATTCAGGAGGCGAATGCGGCGGGCATCCCGGTCTTCACAGTGGACATTCCGTGCAACGAACCCGGAGTGAAGATCGTGACCCAGATCGCCACCGACAATTACGGCGGCGGCAAGGAAGCAGGCCATGCCATGATCGAGGCGCTCGGCGAGGCGGGCGGTAAGATTGCCGTGCTTCATTTCAAACAGGCCGAGTCCTGCCTCCTGCGAGTGAAGGGATTCCGGGAAGTCATCGACGCCCACAACGCAAGCGGCAAGGCCAGGATCGAAATCGTCACCGAATTGGAGAGCGGCGGGGCAAAGGACATGGGCTACAAGGCTGCGGAGGATGCGTTACAGGCGCACGCGGACCTGCGCGGCATCTTTGCCATCAACGATCCGGCGGCTCTCGGCGCGCGGGCCGCGCTGGAGAAGGCGGGCAAGACGCAGGTGTTGATCATCGGGTTCGACGGCCAGCCAGAAGGCAAGCAGGCGATCAAGGACGGAAAAATCTACGCCGACCCGATTCAATTCCCCGACAAGATGGGTATCCGGATTGTCGATGCGATCATTCGCCACTCGAAGGGTGAGACGTTGCCGCCGCAGATGCTCATTCCCACGAGCCTCTACCGCCAGGCGGACGCGCTGAAGGATCCTGAGCTCAAATGACGCGAACACCTCCACTGACTCATGGGTGAGCAAACCAGTTTTCTTCACGAACTCGCCGGCTCAATGTCGCAGGGCGCGTCGGTGATTCGCAAAGCGCTCGAATCCGCAACGAACATATGACCGATACCGCGCCGCTCCTGGAGATGCGCGGAATCGTGAAATCGTTCCCGGGCGTGCAGGCGTTGAGCGGCGTGGATCTCAGCCTGCGGTCCGGCGAAGTTCTTGCCTTGATCGGCGAGAACGGAGCGGGGAAAAGCACGCTCATGAAAGTGCTCGGCGGCGCGCATCGCGCGAATGAAGGCACGATCGCCATCCACGGTCGCCAGACGCGGTTTCACTCGCCGCACGAGTCACGTCGAGCGGGCGTAGCCGTGATTTACCAGGAGTTCAATCTCGTCCCGGGCCTCACGTCCGTCGAAAACATATTCCTCGGCCGGGAAGTGACCCGCGCCGGTTTCGTGGCGCAGCAAGAAGAACGCAAACGCGCCGCTGCGCTGTTCAAACGCCTGGGCGCGGAGATAGACCTCGCTGCGCCCTGCCGGCGGCTCACCACAGCGCAGCAGCAACTCGTCGAAATCGCGAAGGCACTCGCTTTCGATGCCCGCATCCTCGTCATGGACGAACCGAGTGCCGCACTGACTTCGCACGAAGTGGAGAGGTTGTTCGAAATCATCCGCGACCTCAAACGGCAGGGCATCGGCATCATCTACGTCAGCCACCGTCTCGGCGAAATCTTCGCTATTGCCGATCGCGTGATGGTCCTGCGCGACGGGAAACATGTGGGCGAACGGCTCATCGGCCAGATCACCCGAAACGAAATGATCGAGATGATGGTTGGTCGCGAATTGAAGGACGAGTTTCCTCCGCGCAGCGTGGCGATCGGCGCGCCACGGCTCGAAGTCGCCGGCTTGCGTCGGGGCCGCGTGGTGCGTGATGTCTCGTTTGCCGTGCGCCGGGGCGAAATCCTCGCGCTCACCGGCTTGGTCGGCGCGGGCCGCACCGAAACAGTCCGGCTCATCTTTGGAGCCGATCCGCGCGAGGCGGGCGAAATCCGGCTCGATGGCAAGGCGCTGGCCATCCGGTCTCCGCGGGACGCGATCGCGGCTGGGATCGGTCTTTTGACGGAGGACCGAAAACTGCAAGGACTCGTGCTCGGACACTCGGTCCGCGATAACTTCGGCCTGCCGAATCTGACATGGCTTTCCCGCCACGGTTTCGTACAGCGTCGTCGAGAGCGCGAGGACTTCGGCCGCTATGTGAACCGGCTCAAGATCAAAGTGCCGAACCAGGAACAACGCGCCGGCAATCTGTCCGGGGGCAATCAGCAGAAGGTGGTGCTGGCAAAGTGGCTCGCGCGCAATTGCGATATCCTGATTTTCGACGAACCGACGCGCGGCATCGACGTCGGCGCGAAGTACGAAATCTATCTGCTGATGAACGAACTCGCCGCCGCCGGAAAAGCCATTGTCATGATCAGCTCCGAATTGCCCGAAGTGCTCGGCATGGCGGACCGCATCCTTGTCATGCACGAAGGCCGCGTGACCGGGGAAATCACCGACGCGCGACGCGCGACACAGGAGCAAATCATGGAACTCGCACACGCCTGACCGAATGAAGAACTCTCGCATCTTCGCCGCCTACGGCATGATCTTTGTGCTCGCGCTGCTGTGCGCCTTTTTCAGCGTGGTGACCTACACCGACCAGTCGCCCACCGGCGAGGCGGGCGCGAATCAAGTCATCACCGCCATCCGGCAGCAGTTCGGAACAACACCGCGCGTGCTCATCGCCGCCAGTGATCAACCCGGCGACTCGGTCTTCGCCGCAAGCATTGAGCGCGACCTCGCCGCGTCCGGAGCGCAAGTCCTCGCGACCGTGATAGGCGAGCCCAAGGACGCCCGCGAAGCACTGCTGAAGATCAACGCCGGCGGCGGGAAGCTCGACGCCATCGCCTGCACGCAAGTCACGGGCGCGTGGCTCGTCTTCTCCGATTTGAAGACGGACTTTCCCGGACTCGGCGAACCGCGCGTGATCACGCCGCGCAGCTATCGCTGGCCGAATTTCCTGAAATCCGAAAATCTGCTGAATATCGCCAACCAGATCGCCGTGATCGCCATCGTCGCGATCGGAGTGACGATGGTGATCATCACCGGCGGCATTGACCTGTCCGTTGGCAGCCTCCTCGCGCTGTCCGCGGTGCTGGCGGCGAGGTTCATCCGCGATTTCGCGGGCGGAGTGAATGCATCAGTCGGAGGAATGCTGCTTGCGTGCTTGGCGGCGATCATCCTGTGCGGAATTGCCGGCGCATTTTCTGGGGCGATGATCACTCGATTTGCCATCCCGCCCTTCATCGTGACGCTCGCCATGATGCTCGTCGGCAGCGGGCTCGCCTACATCCTCGCCGAGGGCCAGTCCATTTACCAAATCCCCGATTCGTTTGTCTGGCTCGGACGCGGCGCGGATCTAATGAGCCTGCCAAACGCCGTCGTGCTCATGCTGGTCCTGTATGCGCTGGCGCATGTGCTCATGTCGCGGATGCGGCTGGGCCGCTACCTTTACGCCGTCGGCGGCAACGGCGAGGCCGCGCGCCTTTCCGGCGTGCCCGTGAAGCGCGTGCTGATGTTCGCCTACATCGCCAGCGCGCTGCTGGCTGGACTGGGCGGAGTGATCATGGCCTCGCAGCTCAAGAGCGGCTCCGCGACCTACGGCAACATGTATGAGCTTTACGTCATTGCGGCCGTCGTCGTGGGAGGCACCAGTCTCAGCGGAGGGGAAGGCAAGATGCTCGGCACCCTCACCGGCGCATTCACCATCGCGGTGATCCAAAACGGCATGAACCTGACCAACGTGGAGAGCTACACCCAGAAAGTCGTGCTCGGCCTGGTCATTCTCGGCGCCGTATTGCTCGACAAGATCCGACACGCTCGCTGACACGAGCACAGGTTCGACTATTTCCATCTGTGAAAATAGGCTCGCGCCAGGACACCCAACCCGCAGCTTCCCTCGCATGGGGGCGATTGGTGCGACTTTGCCGATGATTCCGCCACAGACCATAAGAAACCATGCTCTGAGTGACTGCTCATCATGGAACTTGGTGCAGCGGAAACTGCGCTTGGCCGGTGGTCCTGGTTTCTATGGGAAGGGTCTAAAGCCAGGTAGCGAAAGGGGCGGGATACTTCCGGCATAGTGAATTCACCGCCCCCATCCAGAAAGTGGAGGCCGGTGTCGAGTCGCCAAATAATACTGTTTCGATATCAACGGATTGACGCATTCGCAGCCGCTTCAAGCCAAAGAACTTGGAAGTATCGTCGTAAATGTGAAACATCATTTGGGGCATGCCATCGGACCACATTGAGGATCTGGCCAGGCAGTGCGCGGTTGGCAGCGCGATCAGGTCCGCCGATGCTTTTCTGGCTTCGTCAAAAACTGAAGACATGAGCACGCGCTGCCATCCGCGAAAATGACCGCGAATCTGGCTAGATGCCGAGCTCGCGACGTCGGACTGCAAATTCAAAATGAACCACACGGTTCCCAATTCCGTTTGAATCCGCCGTCCCAGCGCCCAACCTATTCCCCTCTGGAGGTGCCTGGGTCTTCGTTCGTGAATATCCAATGCTGTGCGAACCCTTGGCGGGTAATACAGCGAACGATCGATTGCCAATGCGAACCGAAGATCGATTTTTCCGCGGACAAAGCAGTTCGCCATCTTTGGCTGCCGCAGAAAAGAGAACGAAAAACCGCGACATTGAAGCGCTTTGAACGCTTTGCGTGAACGCATCGTAGACGTGATGGAGTTCGCCAGTTCCGACGATCTCAATTTCAGCCGACGAGCCCCGCCGAATTGTCTTACAATGTCATCCACATAACGCCGCGCGCCAAAACTAACTGTTACCCAGGAGAGGAGATCGTTGCGCCAAAAGGGGTGTTACCCAAT
>JAQBVM010000314.1 GCA_027623095.1 Verrucomicrobiota bacterium | reverse complement strand
ACGGGAGTCGTCGGCATCCTTCTCGGCGAAAGTGCGGAGGGTGGTCTGCCCTCATTCGGAGATGCGCCCACGCTGACGGGGCAGGCAAGTTCCCGATTGAGCTTCGCATCCTCATCCGTTACCCTGCTGGCTTAATCGCAAAGACAGTTGATGATCGATTTGATTGGCCTATGAAATCTCAGCCGCCCGATTCGAGCCTGGCATCCGGTTTTCGAACGTTCGCCATGATGGCGGGCGGTCTGAGCTTGTTGTTGTTGTTCCTTTTCCACGATAGCCTGGATGCGCGGAAAACGTTGTTCTCCAATGATGGACCGCTTGGGGCGATTGCAAGCGAGCAGAGTTCGACAGCTGCGGCCTTTACCGGAGCTTGGGGAGATTTGAATTGGATTGGAAACAAGCTTCCGAGTGCGGCTCCCGATGTGACTTCGCTGCTCAGCATGGTTCTTGGGCCGTTGTTATACTCGAAGTTTGGCGTGCCGTGCGCCCTGCTGATTTTGGGCTTGAGCGCGTGGGCATTCTTCAGGCAATTGGGATTCAACCCGGTTGTCTGTGCGATCGGGGGATTCGCGATTGCTCTAAACACGGATCCGTTCTCGTACGCGTGCTGGGGGCTTGCATCTTTGCCGTTGACATTGGCGGCAACGTTTCTTGGCCTGGCGGCGCTGGGAAGGTTGTCACCCGGGCGAGGCTGGCTTAGGGCGGTAGTGGCCGGATGCGCCGTTGGCCTGGGAATCATGGAGGGTTTTGACACCGGCGCCATCCTCAGTCTGTATGTGGCGGCGTTCGCGATGTTCCAGTATTGGCATTACGCGAAACGCTCGCAGAGTAATCCTCAGGTGGCGGTCGCTTTTGTCGGTGCAATCGCGCTTGCCGCGGCCGTTACGTCGGCTCACACCCTGTCCACTTTGATCGACACACAGATACAGGGGGTCTCTGAGCCAGCGCCAGATCAAGGCAGCAAGGAGGAGCAGTGGAACGGTGCCACGCAATGGAGTCTTCCGAAGATCGAAACGTTGCGGATCATCATTCCGGGATTATTTGGATATCGGATGGACACCCCCGATGGCGGGAATTACTGGGGAGCGGTCGGTCGGCAACCGGGTTGGGAGGAACACAAGCAGGGGCTTATTCGCCATTCCGGGTCCGGAACTTATGCGGGAATTGTGGTGGTCCTCTTGGCTATGTGGGGCGTGCATCAGTCGTTGCGGCGTGAGAATGGTTTTTACAGTGAATACGAGCGGAGAGCGATCTGGTTTTGGGGAGCAGTAGCTCTGATTTCGCTCGCATTTTCGTTTGGACGGCACGCGCCCTTTTATCAGTTCATCTATTCGCTTCCATACTTTTCGACTATCCGAAACCCGATCAAATTCCTGCATCCGTTTCACATGGCGATCGTGGTTCTTTTTGCCTACGGATTGCAGGGGCTGTGGCGGCGGCATGCGCAAAGCGATTCGAGGAAATCGCAGTCCTTCAAGGAGCATCTTCGGCTTTGGTGGGCTTCGGCGGATCGATGGGATCGGAAGTGGACCTCCGGATCGGTCGGTTTCGTTTTGCTAAGCCTTCTCGGCTGGCTCCTTTTTAGCTCCTCGACGCGCGAGCTTCAGCGGCATCTGGCGAGTGTCGGCTTCAGCGATCCAATCACATTTGCCGGAGAAATCGCGCGTTTCAGTATCAGCGAGGTAGGTTGGTATGTCCTGTTTCTCGCCTTGGCGGTGGCTCTAACGACCATCATTTCCAGCGGCTGGTTCGGTGGCGCGCGCATGAAGCTGGCTGCAATTCTCCTGGGGGCGCTTTTAATCGCGGACTTTGCAAGAGCAAACAGCCCGTGGGTGATCTATTATGATTACAAGGAGAAATATGCGCTCAATCCGGTGCTCGATATTCTGAAGACGAATCCTCATGATCGGCGTGTCACGGGGCGTGTGCATCCAATAAATGGGCCCCACCTAGAAAATGGGCAGGTTCCTTTCTCGGGCGTTTATGAGTCCTGGCTCCAGCATCAATTTCAGTATTACAACATCCAATCGCTGGACATTGTGCAGATGCCCCGGATGCCTCAGTTCGACAAGATGTTCATTGGGGCGTTCACTCCCACATCGGCGAATCAACTCGGTTCCATCGGACGGCTTTGGCAGATTACGAATACGCGGTATTTGCTCGGGATGAAAGGATTCCTCGATCTGCTGAATGAACAGGTGGATCCGATTCAGCACCGCTTTCGCGTGCACACGGCATTCGCATTCACGCCGAAGAATCCGGCGTCGCCCGGCGGCATTACTCGAATCGAGGACATCACGGCGGTCGTAACGCCGGAAGGACCACTGGCTCTTTTCGAGTTCACCGGAGCGCTGCCGCGCGCCAAGCTCTATTCGCATTGGCAGGCCGCGTCCAGCGACCAAGCGGCTTTGAGCCAATTGTCGAATCCGGCGTTCGATCCCGAAACCTCTGTTCTGATTGCGGATTCGATCGATCACGCGCCTTCGATGGCCGCAACCAATGCGCTGTCGGCGGGGACAGTGACGATTCAGTCTTACCGCCCCAAGAATGTGGGTTTGGAAACCGAGTCCGATCATCCGACTGTGCTCCTCTTCAACGACAAATACCATCCCGATTGGAAGGTGTACGTGGATGGGAAGCTCGACACCCTGCTTCGCTGCAACTACGCGATGCGTGGCGTGTTTCTTCCACAAGGGCGGCACTCCGTGGAATTTCGATTTGCTCCGCCCGCGCCGTGGTTGTACGTCAGCTTGATTTCCGTGTTCGTGGCTCTCACATTGTGCATTGTGTTCTTTTTTTCATCGAGTCTCGGAAAAGCGCGAAAGCTCGATTCTGCGGGAGCCTCGGAGAGACCGAAGACCAAAACATAGAATTCACGCATTCCGATGGGGCATCAGGAATCTTATCTGCACAACGAATCGTACGCGGAGTTCCTTGCGAATTGGGACGCGAACTTTTATTCCAAGTACACGGATTACCTCAAACCGGAGCGCGCTTCCGCGAAGGTGCTCGATGTCGGATGCGGAGCTGGACAAGTAGTTGGACGACTAACGGAGGCCGGATTCGAAGCGCACGGGGTTGATGTGTCGGAACCGAACATTGCGCGAGCATCAAAGTTTTCTTCCCGGTGCCGGATGTACGACGGAAAAAGCCTTCCATATCCCGACGATTATTTCGCTTCCGTAGGCGCTCTCAACGTGCTGGAGCATGTCGAGGAGCCTGAGCGGTTTATTCCCGAACTTGTCCGTGTCACAGAACCGGATGGTCGAATTGTGCTCTCCAGCCCGAATTTCTTTCGAGTGTTTGGATTTCGAGATTACCACACGCGAATGCGAGGTCTGTCGAACAAGTGGAAAAACTGGCGCCGATTGATGGAAAAAAGGTCGCAAATGAGAATTGATCCTGCGGGGGTAAAGTTCGATCGAATGACCCCGATTGTGAAGGAGCCGTTCACTCCGGATGACGATGCGATTATCGCGACGAACGCGCTGGAGATGCACTTCTTTCTTGAACGCGCAGGCTGCGTCGTGGAGCGGGTGTTCTGCACGGATCGGTATGTCAACCGCGCCATCGATGTCGTTTTGAACGCGACCCCGCTGAGGTATGTAATGTTCAACTCGTTCTTGGTCGCGCGAAAACTACCGAAATTACGTTTAACAGCGTTGTAGATGATTATTCCTTCGAGACCTGTTTTAGAACAGACACCCCATAGTAGTAAGTGACTATGGAAGCGCTCCAGGTGACCAGGAAAATCCCCCACCAAATCCCCTTCAGTCTCCAGTCCAGCCAATCCGCCAGAATATAGAACACGACGCACGGCGCCAGGATTTGGCGGTAAAGGCCGATCCAGATCGCATACATGGGGCGTTTCAAGCCCTGAAGCATATAGACGGTCTGGTAAAGTATCACGTAGGCGCACAGCGTGATCGCCGCGATTCTCAAGTATTCACTCCCAATCTCCACCACGGCGGTGTCCTCGGTAAACAAAGCCATGAGCGGACGGGTGAAACCGAAGATTGCGACGCCTCCGATGAGCATCATCCCAATGCCGTATTTAAGAGCGGCATTCCAGATTTCGCCCACTCTCGAAAAGAGGCGGCCTCCGTTGTTTTGGCCCGTGAGCGTGAGAACGGCAATGTTCAGGCCGATCGTCGGAAGCAAAAGAATCTGTTCCACGCGCGTGGCGATTCCGTATGCGGCCACGCCTTCAGCGCTGAACCGGCTGACAAACCAGGTGATCACAAAGATCCCCGCCGCGACTGAAATCATGTTGAGACTGGCCGGAATGCCTTGCTTCATAATTTCCCGAAACGCATGCGGATCGGGAGCGAAAGCGCGCCATGCCACGCCCTTCCATAAATGCGTTTTCCTGACTCGTCCGATTAAGTAGCAGGCACCGAGAAACTGAACCAAGACGGTCGCAAGCGCAATCCCCCGAATTCCCATCGCGGGAATTCCCAAACCGCCGAATTGAAACCACGGATCGAGAATCACGTTCAGAAAAAAGCCCGCGATCAGCACGTTTCGGAAGGTGCGCGTATTTCCCAACGCGTTGAGCGAAGCGTTCAAGATCGATTGACTCAGAAAGAAAACCGTTCCGGCAATGATCACGTTCATGTAGGCAAGCGAAATCGCTAGATAGTCTCCGGAAGCTCCAAGTGTTTGGAACATAAATGGAGCGGCTGTCCATCCCAATCCGGTCAAGAAAAGAGCGAACAGGATTCCAAATGAGAGAGCCTGCACTGAGAAATGTCGCGCCCGAGGTTCATCACGGGCGCCAAGCGCGTTGGCGATGAGGGCGGTCGAACCTTGAGCGATGCCGGCGCCCATCGCTATAATCATGAAGAATATTGGAAACGAGAGCGAAAGCGCCGCGAGCGCGTGCGTCGAGATCAAGCCCGCGAAATAGGTGTCCACGACATGGAACATCGTCTGGAAAAAAAATCCGACACTCGCTGGAATCGCGATTTTTCGAATCAGTTCCGGAATCGGATCTTTTAGAATGTCCATCTCAGATCGTTCGAATGTTTGCGAGGGTGTTTGATGGTGTAATTGAATTGCGAACTCGGGCCAGGGTTGGCTGTGGCGTTGCCGCGCCGCCCGGCTATTTCGGGCTGCGCAGAACGTAGTAATATTAGCCGCAATCGGATTGCCGCCTCGCTTCAGCGCTGCACGCGGGCTCCGCCGCCGCGCATCAGTTTCTCAACCTCCGCGAGCGTCGCCATCGAAGTGTCGCCGGGAGTTGTCATTGCGAGTGCTCCGTGTGCCGCGCCATACTCAACTGCCTTATGCGGATCACCCGTAGTCATGAGCCCGTAGATTAGGCCCGAAGCAAAGCTGTCCCCTCCGCCAACTCGATCAAGGATTTCCAGGTCTTCCCTGTTTGTTGCTTCGTAGAACTTGCCGTCTGCCCAGCAGATCGCTCCCCAGTCGTTACGGGTGGCCGACTTAACCGCACGCAGCGTCGTTGCCGTAACTTTGAAATTTGAGAACTCTTTTACGGCTTTCTCAATCATCCTTTTGAAAGCGGAAACGTCGATTTTGGAAATGTTCTCATCCACGCCTTCCACTTCGAAACCAAGGCAGGCTGTGAAATCCTCCTCATTGCCAATCATCACGTCGACATAGTTGGCGATTCGACGATTTACCTCCTGCGCTTTCTTGTGGCCGCCAATTGATTTCCAAAGCGACGGACGGTAATTGAGGTCGTAGGAAACGATTGTTCCGTGGTGTTTGGCTGCCTGAACCGCTTCCTCCACCAGAGCGGCGGTGGTCTCGGAAAGGGCTGCGAAGATTCCGCCCGTGTGCAACCATCGGACGCCTTGTTTGCCGAAGATTTCGTTCCAATCAAAATCTCCCGGCTTGAGCTGGCTTGACGCTGTGTTGCCGCGATCTGGAACACCCACGGCGCCCCGAATTCCGAAACCGCGTTCTGTGAAATTGAGGCCGTTGCGCACCGTGCGACCCACGCCGTCGTAAGGGCTCCATCTGATAAGCGACGTGTCAACGCCACCCTGGAAAATAAAATCCTCGATCAACCTGCCAATCTCGTTGTCTGCAAACGCTGTGCAGACGCCCGTTCGGAGACCGAAACACCGGCGAAGCCCTCGCGCTACGTTGTATTCGCCCCCGCCTTCCCAGGCCTTAAATTCGCGGGCGGTGCGCACGCGCCCCTCGCCGGGATCAAGGCGCAGCATGATTTCGCCGAGCGCGATTAGGTCGTATTTGCAGGAACCGGCGGGTTTGACTTCGAGTTTCGACATCTGAAAAATGGGCAAAAATAATGGATGTAGTGGTACCCCGGCTAGGACTTGAACCTAGAACCAATTGATTAAGAGTCAACTGCTCTACCATTGAGCTACCGAGGCAATGTTTTCAGTCTGCTGCAATATGTCAGCACGGCCACTTATTTCGCACGCGTGAAGGTCAACGGCAAGGTTTTTCGTGATAGCATTGCTCCCAGAAACCATCGGCGCCGGTCAAGCGCGCCAATGCGCCGATCTTGTTCGCTTCCTCGCATTCTCCGGCTGCCGTCCTTCCGAAGCCCGCCAAGTTACTTGGGCTGACGTTGATTTTGATCGCGGCCATATCGTTGTCCGAAGCGCCAAAGTCCGCAGAACGTCGAATGCCTCTGATTCCAGATTAATTCCGATCATTCCTCCCATGCGCGATCTGCTCTCGAAACTCCGCTTGGGCAGCCCTGCTTCAATTGATCGCGTTTGTGTCCTCGGTGAATGTCAAAAATCTCTGACAAGAGCCTGCGAACGCGTGGGGATTTCCCGAATCACCCACTACGATCTTCGGCATTTGTTCGCAACGCGATGCATCGAAGCTGGGGTCGATATTCCTACCGTCAGCCGCTGGCCAGGCCATTCCAACGGCGGCGCGTTGGCAATGAGAACATACGGCCACCTGCGCCCGCAGCACTCCCAAGCGATGGCGCAGAGAGTGACGTTTGCCGCGCCGTCCCCTTCCGCTCCAACCAGTCTATAGCGTTAAGAAACTCGATTTCGTAAGGCAATCGGATAGGCCGCAAACGGCTTCGGGCCGAACCTTGACACCTCTTTCAGGTCATTTTCGCTGGTTTTCTCCCAAGTCCTCAACACTCATCAAACCCTTGATACTATTAGGTGTTCTTCACTTTCCATTTTTTCTGGTGTACGCCTGCTAACGCTCAAATTTTGCAATAGGGTTACAATTGCGGGTTACAAGATTTTGAATTTACCAGCAGAACAAGTCCACTCCCTTCCAATCCGAATACGAAGAATCAGCGAATCCCCATGGGGTTCTTTCTAGGCGGCATCTGTTGCGGAGGCGAGGAACCGACGCGTTCCCGTTTGATCAGCGCTATAAGTGGCGGGTTTTAGCCCAAGCCATACAGGGCGTAAGGAGCCCAGTAGAACTCGTGATCAAACCGTCTATTCTCCGCCTTGCGGAAATTCGTCAATGCTTCTTTGAACGCGATGGCGAAAGCGTGCCTGCTTCGCGGGCCTTCGCGAAAGACGTGCGTCTTTAAAGCCCGGATCCAGTGCCGGGCGAATTCTGCCGCCGCCTCATCCGCCAAGGGCCAGATCGCGCTCATCACCCTCCGGCACCCCAGCAACGTCATCGTTGCGATAAACCCTTCCAACTCCTTCGAAGCTCCAATTTGATCCAATCGGCCCAGCAGGCACGATGAAAAATGCGCCAGCTCGACACCTGTGAAATCATACCCCTCCTGCACCAATCGGGATGTGCTGAGGCAGCCATCCAACAGCTTCAAGCTCGGCCGGGTTACACGCACCATTTCTCCCGCAATTTCGAACTCGTCCTCGGCATCGCCTCCATGTCCCATCACCCAAACTACATTTCCCGTGTTGTGCCGCGCTCGAAAATTCCCTCGCAGGGACTGCTGCTCCGCCGGGGTCGTTTCGCCATGAACCCACCATTGGTTCGAAGCAGTCTCTTCAATCACTATCCCCGCCTCGCGAATCACTCCAGCCAAAAAGTGATTCTCCCGGTCGGGATTGGCAAACATGACACCGCGCAGCGAATCCCTGGGTTGCTGGGTTGGCGGCTGCTTTTCTTCGATCCGGTGCTGCAGTTCCATGGTTCGCAACGAAAGCGCATACCGGACCGACCCGATCGACCCCAAACGCAAGGGGACTTTCACCACCAGTCTTTTGGCCTATGTCCAGAATCATCG